>JAHEDB010000431.1 GCA_024641465.1 Chromatiales bacterium
AACGTAATACGGGGTGAGCGGGAATAAACTTTCCCGGATTACATTTCATACCATCCTGGCTACGGGCTAAAAGAATGGCGCATCTGTCTTTTTCTGGTTTTTTTCAATCAGATTTAGGATGCTCGCCTTGGTTGCCAAGGTTTCAATCGCTTCATCTACGGTAAATTCAAACTTACCTCCGCCATTGTATCGTAGAAAAATTATGCAGCGATCATCCAGAATATCATTCGGTGAGTCTCGATACACGTCTATTATGCTGAGTGTATTAGTGCCTCTCTGGCTTTCTTTGAAAAGATGATAGTGATATGCCAGATCCGCTCGGTAGACATGAATGGTGTCGCCAACATTGGCTATGCTCACAGCAGGATCTTTTGGATATAATACCTCGTCAACCACATAGTGAAGTCGTGGCGTTATGAAATTATCACTCTCGGTTTTTGTCTCTGTGATAGGTAATTCGGATATTGTAATATCCTCAAGTATCCCATTTGCACGTACAATTTTATGCAGGGTGCGAAATGGTTTGGCCTCATGGACAACGAGAATGTATCCGGAGCGCGCAATCAATTCGGTCAAGCCAATTTCATTATAGTCATCAGACACAGCTGCCTCCTGATATAATAGATAGAAAAAGAAAACAAAAGCCAATCTCCGCACCCGCGACACTCCCACGGTTTATTGTTGGATTCTGTCACCCAGTCAGGCTGCTTTCTGTTGCCAACTGAATTCGCGTTCGGCAGACCTTCGATATTGCCAAATAACCCTATACTGTAAAACAGCACTAAGTACAGACTTGAAACAAACTATTCCCCTTTTCAAGAACCGGGGGAGAACAGACGAAGGCCTAACTTTCCCCGGATTGCATTGCATGTCACCCGGGCGACGGGCTTTTTTCACTAATACTATCGAGTAGGTAACTCATCAGGCTGCGCAGTTTGGCGGGTGACACCGGTTTGTGTAATAACTTAAATCCACTGTCTTTGGCCTCACGCAGGCGTTGCGGGTCGGTGTCGCCGGTGAGGATGATGGCGGGTAGCTTGTTATCACAGGCTGCATGAATCCGGCGAATGGCCTCGATACCAGTTTCGTTGTCGCGCAGTCGATAATCGGTGAGGATCATATCAACGTTGCATCCAGCCCGGATGAGCCCCAGCGCCTGCTGAATGGATTCCGCATCCACTACCTCACAACCCCATTCCTCCAGCACCTTGCGCATGCCGAGTCGGATCATCGCCTCGTCATCGATGACCAGGATGCGCGTGCCTTGCAAATCATCGGTAAAGCTCGGTGCGATGACCGTCTGCGGCAAGGCATTGCCAACATAGGGTACCGTGATACGAAACACCGAACCCTTGTCGGGTTTAGAGTGGACGGTGAGTTCGCAATCGAGCAGATCGGCGAGGCGTTTAACGATGGCCAGACCCAGGCCGAGGCCCTTGCGTCGATCCCGCTCGGGGTTTTCGATCTGGTAAAACTCTGCAAAGATATTCTCCAGTTCTTCCGGTTGGATACCGATACCGGTGTCGTGCACCTCGATTCGCACCTGCCCACCACTGCGCCGACAACCCAATAGTACGCTGCCCTGTTGGGTGTAGCGAATGGCGTTGGACACCAGATTGCGCAGGATGCGCTCCAGCATGGCCGGGTCGGTGTTGATCACAAAACCACAATCGACGATACGCAGGCGCAGTTGTTTGTTATTCGCAATCTCACTGAAATCTGTCTGAATGCGCTCCAGCAGTGGGCGTAGAGGAAATTCAATGGCCCGCGGCTCGAGTACGCCGGCATCGAGTTTGGAGATATCGAGCAGGGCGTTCAACAGGTCGCTGAGGGCATCGGTGGAGATGCGGATGTTATCGACGATGCTGCGCACCTCGGGATACTGGATTCGATTCTCCAGCGCATCGACGAACAAACCGAGGGCGTGTAGCGGCTGGCGCAGGTCGTGACTGGCGGCGGCGAGGAATTTGGATTTGGATTGATCGGCCTGCACCGCCTCTTCGCGGGCCTGTTCGGCCTGGCTGTGTTTATCTTTGAGGTCTTCTACAAGATCGAGGTTTTCCAGGCGCAGATTGATGGACTGCCGCACGGCGTGTTTCATGTGGTGGCCGCTCATCAAGACGATAAGCAAATACATGATCATCATGATGCCGAGAGACTGATGTAATGGCGTGTCATGAGTAAACAGCACCATGCCGAGGGGCAGGGTGATCAATAAGGCAAAGGCATAAAAGGCCCGCAGGTAGGGCGCCAGGATGGCGATGCCCGCCGCAGTGACACCCAGCAGGGCAATGACCAGAAATATCATGGCGGTGACATTGTCCATGACATTGGGCCACAGGCTGGTACTGCCCCAGCCGACCCCCAGCATCACCCCGGCGAGGGGAAACAGGATGATCCAGCTCTGCAACTTGCGCGCCTCTGGCGGAGTGCGCCGATACCACCCGGTGGTGAGAATAAAGGTGATGGAGATCATGACCATGTACACGGCCCAGATGATCACCTCATTGTGCGGCACAATGTTCCAGAAGAAGGCACTGATGATGCCCGTGGCGATGATCTGCAATACCATCACCGTCATCAACGGCTGATAAAACAGGATCTGCGCCAGTTCCGCGAGGACCTGTTGTGAGCGATGTGCCGTTACATCGTCATTGGTCTGTTGGAGGCTTGTGGTTTTGTTATCGCTGTCCATGTCATCACAAGAGATTGTTAGTCTGTCAGTCTCTACTTTTAATTAGTGAAGTACAAGCCGAGCTGGCTGGTAGGAAAGTAAAAAACAGGCGAGCCATTCAGACCCGCCTGCATAAAGTGTGTCAGCAATGCTTAGTAACTGAAATTCGCCTCGCCGACCTGCCCGCCCATACC
>JAHEDB010000432.1 GCA_024641465.1 Chromatiales bacterium
GGCATAGGCACGGTATTTGTCGATCAGGGCCGGGATGACATCCTTGCCGAAGTCGTGTGACGACAGCTTGGAATCGGCATCCTTGATCAGCTGCTCGATCAGAAAGTCTTTATTAAAGATATAGATGCCCATCGAGCAGAGGGCCTTGTCCGGTTCGCCGGGGATCGGCGGGGGGGTGTCCGGTTTTTCCTCAAAACTGACGATGCGGTTTTCCGGATCGACCCCCATCACACCGAAGGCGCTGGCCTGTTCGATGGGTACCTCCAGGCAACCGATGGTGATGTCGGCGCCCTGCGCGGCGTGCCAGGCGAGCATGGCGCCATAGTCCATTTTGTAGACATGGTCACCGGCCAGGATCAGCACATATTCCGGGGCGTGGTTACGGATGATATCGAGGTTCTGAAAAATGGCGTCGGCGGTGCCGGCGTACCAGGAGGTTTCGATGCGTTGCTGGGCTGGCAGCAGCTCGACAAACTCACCGAATTCACCGCGCAACATCCCCCAACCTTGCTGGATGTGCTTGATCAGCGAATGGGCCTTGTATTGGGTGAGGACCCCGATACGGCGAATACTCGAATTGATACAGTTTGATAGCGGGAAGTCGATGATCCGGAATTTGCCGCCGAAGGGCATCGCCGGTTTGGCGCGCCACAGGGTGAGTTGCTTGAGGCGGGAGCCCCGGCCCCCTGCCATGATCAGGGCCAATGTGTCGCGGGTGAGTCGACTGACGAAACGTGGTGATGGGGTATGACGCATTATTACTCCCGGTTTTTATGCTTAAAGTATAAACCAATCATGTTACATACTGCGGCATTTTATTTTGCCTTTTGTCAGAAACATGATCATCTGCCTGCAAATTATGCGCCATTGAAAAAATCATATTTGCAATTGTACATTTTCATTTTGTAAAGAAAAAAAATACTGCGTCCAGGATCCAGATCAAGTTAAGCAAAAATAAAACCGATACCATGCACCAAAAGCGGGCCGGAATTGGTAGATTTGCACCCGAGTAAGGCGATGCAGTCTATATTGTCGGCTGACAATTATATTGCCCGGCAAATGAATCTGTTGCTGCAAGCGTGGCTATCCGGCCCAGTAACATGGTCTGTTATTGATGTCACAGTATTTGCATTGGTCAAATAATTGATCAACATCCCGTATCGCTTGGCGTATGATGTAAAAAAAGGGTAATAAATGCATGGCTAAACCACCACGACAGATTGAATCTACTGCAAATCCCGCATTGCTGAGCGGGCTGGGCGAGACTGAGCTCGCAATATGTGAGGCGCGCCACCATGACCCGTTTAGCGTACTGGGTCGCCACACACGGGGCGAGCAGACGATCATTCGAGTATTCTCTCCCCACACAGTGAATCTGCGCCTGAAGGCCGACGGTGCCGAGTTTAAACGTCTGGGCGACAGCGATCTGTTCGAATGGTGCGGCAGTGCGACTGTCGTGCAAGGCTATTACCAACTGCAACGGCATGATAGCCACGGCAAGGTCTATGATTTTTATGATCCCTATGTCTTTGCGCCACTGATCAGTGACTTTGATCTGCATTTATTCAATGAAGGCAAACACCTGCATGTGTATAACATCCTCGGTGCGCATCTGCATGAGATCGATGGTATCGAGGGGGTTCGATTTGCGACCTGGGCACCCAATGCCGAGCGGGTCAGCGTGGTGGGGAACTTCAACCAGTGGGATGGCCGCTGTCATCCGATGCGGGCGCGTGGCGGCAGCGGGGTGTGGGAGTTGTTTATCCCCGGCCTGACAAAAGGCGAACTGTACAAGTTTGAGATCCGTAACCGTGATACCGGCGCGGTGCTGGCCAAGACCGATCCCTACGCCCAGCAGATGGAGTTGCGGCCGCGCACCGCCTCGGTGGTGACCCGCTCTGAATACCAGTGGCAGGACCAGGGCTGGATGACACAGCGCGAGTCCCATGACTGGCTGCATCAACCCATGAGTACCTATGAACTGCACCTCGGTTCCTGGCAGCGGGGTGAGCACGGTGAGTTTCTGTCGTATCGTGAACTGGCCGAGCGGCTGGTCGCCTATATCAAACCGCTGGGCTTTACCCACATCGAACTGATGCCGGTCACCGAGCACCCGCTGGATGCCTCCTGGGGTTATCAGACCACCGGTTATTTCGCCCCGACCCGCCGCTTTGGCGAGGCCGATGAGTTTCGCTTGTTTGTCGACTATTGTCACCAGCACGATATCGGTGTCCTGCTCGACTGGGTACCTGCCCACTTCCCGCGCGATGCATTCGCGCTGGCGCAATATGATGGCAGCGCATTGTATGAGCACGCCGACCCGCGACGCGGCGCCCATCCCGACTGGGGTACCTTGATCTATAACTTCGGTCGCAATGAGGTCAGCAATTTTCTGCTCAGCAGCGCCATCTTCTGGCTCAAGGAATTTCATATCGACGGCCTGCGGGTCGATGCCGTGGCCTCCATGCTGTATCTGGATTATTCCCGTGAGGCGCACGACTGGGTGCCGAATATCCACGGTGGTAATGAGAACCTTGAGGCCATCACCTTTTTACGCGAGTTTAATACCGTCACCCACCGCGAACATCCGGGCACGATGATCATGGCCGAGGAGTCTACCGCCTGGCCGCAGGTGACGCGACCGACCAATCTGGGGGGGCTGGGTTTTTCCATGAAGTGGAACATGGGCTGGATGCACGACTCCCTGAAGTACATTTCGCACGAGCCGGTGCACCGCAGTTATCACCACAACCAATTATCGTTTGGCCTGCTGTATCTGTTTACCGAAAACTTCGTCTTGCCCTTCTCGCATGACGAGGTGGTGCACGGCAAGGGCTCGCTATTAAACAAGATGCCCGGTGACGAGTG
>JAHEDB010000433.1 GCA_024641465.1 Chromatiales bacterium
GTCCAGTAAAGCGGTTTGATGCCAAAGCGATCACGTACCAAGATCAAACGGTCTTTTTTTCTATCATAAAGGGAAAAGGCAAATTCACCGCGCAGGTAAGGCAACATATCTTCCAGACCATAACGAGGATAGAGATGCAGCACCATCTCCGAATCACTCTTGGTGCGAAAGCGCGCGCCATCCAGCGTCAACTCGGCGCGAATGCGCTTGTAATCGTAAAATTCACCATTGTGGGCCAGCAGTAACTGATCATTTGCCGACATAAATGGCTGGCGGCTACGTTGCTCATTCAGATCAATAATCGACAAACGGGCATGGCTAAAACCTATGCCCAGGTCATCTATCTTCTTATAACCAAACCCATCCGGCCCACGGTGATGCTGGATCGCCGCCATATTGACCAGCAACTGCGCATCGACGGGTTGGGAGGGATCGCTATGAAAAATACCTGCTATACCACACATGAAACTACCTTTTATAAAGATTTAAAATCTCACCACCAAGACGCCAAGACACCAATAAAATCACCGATATTGAATTGAAAAAACTTGGAACCTTGGCGTCTTGGTGGTAAAGCATTATTTAAAATAACCAGACATAGCACGTCAGTAAGGCCATGCGCATGAACACCGCGCCGCGGGCCTGATCGAAATACCAGTTGTGTTCAGTCTTGTCCAGATCGGTCGATAACTCGTCACCACGGGCCAGGGGGTGGAGAATAATGGCCGTCTTTTTCAGTTTGGAGTTTTTATCCAGCTTGTATTTGACACCATGCTCTTCATAGCCGTCACCGACCCAGGCGATGGCATTGATGTAGATGATGTCCAGTTTAGGTAATTCCTTGTCCATGTCTGAACTCACCCTGACCTTCAGACCGCGTTCTTCCAGTTCCTCCAGCTGACCATCTGAGAACACCTTGTCTGCATCACTGATAATCACGACTTCATGCCAGGATTCAGGAAACAGTGAGAGAAACAACAACAGGCTACGAACCGTGCGCATACGATCCGGCACGCCAATTATGCCGAGACTCGCCTTTTCCTTTGGTTTCATTACATATTCGATCAGGCCCTTGCGCCACTTGAAAATGGCATACATATCGGCCAGCGCCTGGGTCGGGTGTTCATCGACGCCATTGCCGGCGTTGATAATGGGTATCCGCAGTGACTCCATCATTTCGTAAATCGCCCGTTCATTGGCGTCGCGTAATACCACCAGGTCGCCATAGCCGCTGAGCATCTCGGCTACATCCTTATAGGATTCACCCTTGGCAATCCCCGTGGTTGCCGCATCGGTGATCGACATGATGTCTCCACCGAGGCGATGCCAGGCACTCTCGAACGACAGTCGTGTTCGGGTACTGGGTTCATAAAAGGCGCTGATCAGGATCTTGCCGGTCAGGGGACGCTGTACCGGGACCGGGTTCAATTCATACTTGGCCGCCAGACGGCATAATTGCACCACCATATCGCGATTGAATTGACGGGCCGATACGATGGATTGATTGGCCAGTTCCAGCAGGGGACTGGGTTTTTCCTTGATATAGGCCAATAACTCCGCTGCCCGGTCCGTATGCGGGTTGGTCACCTCCGGCACCAGGGGTTGAGTTTGCAGTTCCGCATCGAGCTCTTGGGTTTTCTGGGATTTAGTTACCACAGTCTTTTACCTTTCCAGTCGCGAATCAAAAGTATTATCAGGATTAAAGGTGAAACTGCCGTGACAAACACCGCCACACTCACCAGTAAACTCAGAAACCCCAGTGAGGCTGTCATGCCTGACTCCTTGTATTCAATTGTTGCCAGTCAAAGGCGTCGGGCCGCAACCACATACCGGCCAATACAATCAACATAGACACCAGTGCAGCCACCAGCGCCGCCACATAAAAACCAATCGCAAAATAGCTATACAAACCGATGCAAGTACCGAGGACCATCGCCAGCGAAGCCGCCGTGGCATTGGCCTTACTGGAATAGAGTCCGGCCACTATCGGCCAGATGGCACTGGCGACGAATGGCCCCATAAAATACAAAAGACTGGCCAGGGTAGTAATACGTGGCAGGCACAACAGCCATGTCACGACCCCCAGCAAGATAATGACCCGCTGCGCAACCTTGCGCAGATGTGCCTCGCCGGCGCTTTTATTGATGTGACCGTGGTAAATATCCTGGGTGACAAAATCACCGGTTGCGGCAAGCAACGAATCCAGACTGGAAGCCAGGGCGGAAAACACAATGATAAATACCAGGATCGCACCCCCAGCCCCCAACAATTTTGCCGCCACCAGGGGGCCAACCATATCAGCGGCCGGGACATTCAAACTCAGGGCCGGTGTTGCCAGGGCGATAAAACCTGCCACGATCGGAATCGGAATCCACATAATCCCGGCAAGCATATATGCCGGAAAACCGACACCTTCACGAAAGGCAAAGGCACGTGACCACCAGACATTGGAGTGAAAGATCTCACCGACGCCAAACAACAGATTATTAAACAGAAACATGATCGCCGCCGGCATCAGCAGATTGAGTAACTCGGGTCTTTCGCTTAGCACGGCAGAGTGAATATTTGCAAAACCTACTTTATCGATAGCCAGCCAGGCCAGGATCACCACCCCGACCAGGATTAAAATGCTCTGGATAAAATCCGTACCGATCACTGCCCGCAAACCACCCAACAGGGTATAGACAACACATATCGTCAATATAACCGTCATACCGAGTTGATAGGGAATGCCGGTCAGGGCGTGAATCAACACCCCACCTGCCATACCAAGACTGATTAACCAGCCAAAGGCGTAACACAGTGAGATTAGCAAAAAGATCCGCCATGCCGTCTTGCCATAGCGAAGACGGATAAA
>JAHEDB010000043.1 GCA_024641465.1 Chromatiales bacterium
GAAGTGCTGTGACATGGGGGTGATAAAACCGATACGCAGTTCGGTGCCGGCGATGCGTACATAGCGGGCCGGACCGGCGCCGTGCATGACGCTATCGATCAGCTCATAGCGCTGCGCGAGGCGTTGCTGGATCTCTCCCAGATTCACAAATTGCTGACTGGCATCCCGGCCGGTATCCCCCATGGGCATGGTTTCGATAAAGCGCAGGGTGAAGTCATGCGCGATACAGAACTCGACCATGTCTTCCACCTCGTCATCATTCACGCCCTGCATCAGCACCATGTTGATCTTGATGGGTTGAAAGCCGGCCTGTTTGGCGGCCATCAGACCTCTGAGTGTCTTGTCGAGCTTGCCGCCGGTGATGGTCTGGTATTTTTCCGCCTGCAGGGTGTCGAGACTGACATTGATGCGGGAAATCCCGGCCTGTTTGAGCGGCAGGGCGAGTTTTTCCAGACGGGTGGCATTGGTACTGAGGGACAGGTCATCGATGCCGGGCAGGGCGGCCAGCCGACCCGCCAGCTGTACGAAGTCTTTTCTGACCAGGGGTTCTCCGCCGGTCAGTCGAATGCGGCGGGTGCCCAGTTCACTGAAGATGCGGATCACCCGTTCAAGTTCTACAAAGCTGAGCCACTCGTCCGGTTCCTGGAAGTCTTTGAATCCCTTGGGCAGGCAGTAACTACAACGCAGGTCGCACTGGTCGGTGACCGAGAGCCGCACATATTCAATATGTCGGCCGTAGGGATCAATGAGCTGCTGTGTCATGAATGAAGCGCCTTGTGAGTCTGGGTCAGCACTATATTATAGTTTAATTATACGCTGACTTGTCATGCCGATAAGAAAGCCTATATAGAAAAAGGTTATAGGATATACTGAGCGAGATCGGATTTAGTGCTTGGGGCCATGATATGGTGCGCCAATAGATCCTCCGATGAACAGGAATAGCCGGATTAATGAAGGCAGTGACACTTGATCTGGATCAAGTGGAAGTCTGAATCCGAGTGATTTAGAGCGTTACTATAAAAATGTTTAATCAGACGTGAGTGGAGTTAAGTCGATGCACCATAAGCCGACCAATAAAGAAGAACTGCGGCATATCTATTTGTTTGAATCACTGAATGATGCAGAGTTGGGCGAGGTCATCAAGTCATCCCATCCGGTCTGTCTGGCGGCCCACGAAAGGTTGTTTGAACGAGGTGAACCTGCCGAGCGTTTTTATTTATTGGCTTCCGGTCAGGTCAAACTGTTTCAGGTCTCGGCCGAAGGTTACGAAAAAATTTTCGAGATCATTCAGCCCGGACAGACCTTTGCCGAGGCCATTATGTTCATGGATCAGCAACGTTACCCGGTCAGTGTCGAGGCGATCATGCCCAGCGAGCTGGTCAGCTTTGACATGCGCTCGTTTCGCAATATTCTGAAAAACTCCAATGAGACCTGCTTCCGCCTGATGTGCGTCATGAGTCAGCGGCTGCACGCCCGCATCCGCGAGATCAACAGCCTGGCCCTGCAAAACGCCACCTACCGACTGGTCAATTATCTGCTGGATCAGATCCCCGATGAATCACCGGAACGGCCGGCCATTCATCTGGTGACCCAGAAGAGTGTCATTGCCGCGCGTCTATCCATCCAGCCGGAAACCTTTTCCCGTATTCTGTCACGCCTGATCAAGGACGGCATCATCTCGGTCTCCAGACAGGATATCTCGGTACACAGTGTCAAGGGGCTGCGCGAGTTTCTGGTGCAGTAGGTCAGGTGCCGTGTATTTTAATCACCGTTTGGCTGTGCCGAAGCAGGGGTCAACAGGTGATACAGGTTAATGACGGTCAAGAGTAACAGGGCCGCCACCGCGTTATGTGCCGTGACCATCAACAAGGGCAGTTGCATGGCAATGGATGACAGGCCCAGAACAAGTTGCAGACCCAGTAAACCCAGCAGGGTGATGGCGGTGGCCTTCAACCTGTCTTTATAGCCAACGATCCTTATTCCCAGCCACAACAAATAAGCCGCACTAATTACCGCACCGAGGCGATGCAGCAGCTGGATCATCTCGGCTGAACCGGTGTTGAGTATTTTGCCGTGACTATCTACGCTCAAAGTCTGAAAAATGTTCAGGGCCGACATCGACCATCTGGCGCCTGAACAATTCATCAATTCAGGACAGGCCGGACCGGCAAACCAGGCGCTGGTCGCCGCGCCCAGGGTGATCTGCACGGCCAGTAACACCAGCCCGATGATGATTTGCGGCTTGAGGTGCGTCGTGTGTAGCGGTGAAGATACCGCCTTGATGACTGAGCGTTGGCTGAGCCACCACAACAACGCGAGCATCAACATTCCACCCAACAGATTACCCAGTGTTACGGCCGGCACCAGGGGCGTCGGGGTGGCATAGCCCAGCCACGACAAAAATACTGTGCTGGCAAATATCCACAGTGGCACTCGCCATCCAATATGTGACGGGATGCTGCGTCGACGCACTGCCATGACGGCAATCACCACCACAAACACACCCAGGGCACTGGCCACCAGACGATGCAGGGTGCGTATGCCGGTATGTTGCATGTGCGCGCCAGACGGGGTGAGTACATCGATCCCCTTATGCTGCACGCCAAGATCGATCCGGCCATAGCAGTCGGGCCATTCGGTGCACCCCAGACCATTGACCGATAAACGGATATAGGCGCTGAGGACAACGGTGATCAATGTGAGTACTAAGGAGACAGACACCAGAGAAATAAACAGGCTATTTTTAGACTTTGTCTTGATAGTGGATGACATGAGTTATTCCATTATTTTTATTGTATGAGAGCGGTATATTTATATTAAAAATCAGTATTAGGTGTAAAGGATAGTTGAATTTTGCCGATCAAGGCAGTGATGAAGTTGAATATAGCAATAAGCATTCTATGATTAATAACACATATACAAGCCATGGATCTATCGGTAGTGGGCTCTTGACTTAGGTCAAGTATTTTACCTGAGCGATATGATGAAGTTTTACAACTCAGGCGTATTTCGGATTTACGTCACCTCCGCCGCTGGCGATGGTGACGGTTATTGAAAAATTTAGAGTCTTAATTGAACGGTACCAACACTTGTCTGCTGGAGGCAAATATGTCCAATGAAAAAGAAACCATCCCGGTCATGCAACGCGTTCTCGATAACCCCTTTCTGCTGCTTTTCTTAGGTGTTGTCGTCCCCACGGTATTTTATATCCTGTGGGGTGTCATGGAGATCGTCACTATACCGATCGCAAAATAACTTCAACAATACTGAAATGGAGTAATGACTATGAGCAGTCTTTCACCCCCCGCGCATAAAATCTGGTGGAAAGAGCCCATCGAACGTGTCGAGATCATGTGGATTGGGATCTGTATCGTCTGGGGCCTGTTGATGACCTTTATGATGCCTTACTGGCATGTGGTCGGAAAACAAAACCTGTCGAATGAGGCCTATCGCATCACCCCCGCATACTTCCAGAAAAAGGCCCAGGAAGTGGTTGATAAACATACCGTACGTGTTGAGACCGACCAGAAAATTCCAGTGGTGGCCCCGCCGGTCGGTAGTGATGTCTACCTGGTTGCACGACTCTGGGAATGGTGGCCGATTCTGGAGCTGAAAAAAGACCAGAGTTATCGCCTGCATATCTCCTCCATGGACTGGCAGCACGGCTTTTCGTTACAGCCGGCCAATATCAATGCCCAGATCATGCCGGGCTATGACATGGTGATCACCGTGACGCCGAATAAGGCTGGTACCTATTCGGTTGTTTGTAATGAATTTTGTGGAATTGGTCACCATAAGATGGTGGGCAAGATCTACGTTAAAGAATAAGGGAGACGGACATGGCTACTAATAACGAATTTCGTACTTGTCCAGACACCGGACTACTTTTTCACAAACCCGCCGAAACCCTGATGCGGCTCAATGCCGTGGTGGCGGTGGTGTTCCTGATGTTTGGTGGTATTTTCGGCCTGCTGGTCGGGCTGACTCGCTGGCCGGCGGTGCATTTGCTTCCGGCTGATACCTTTTACCTGGTATTAACTTCGCACGGTATCAATGTGCTGATCTTCTGGGTGATCTTCTTCGAGGTCGCGGTGTTGTACTTCTGCTCGTCGACTTTATTGCGCGTGCGACTGGCGACACCGCGCATGGCCTGGCTGGGTTTTGCCCTGATGCTGATCGGTGCGGTAACCAATAACATTGCGGTGTTGTCGGGACGTTCGAGCGTGATGATGACGTCCTATGTACCGATGTCGGCGGAACCGGCCTTCTATCTGGGGCTGATCCTGTTTGCCGTCGGCGCCTTGATCGCCTGCTTCGTGTTTCTGGGTACACTGGTCATCGCCAGGGCGGAAAAGACCTATGAAGGTTCTCTGCCGCTGGTGACCTTCGGCGCCCTGACCGCGGCGATCATCGCGATCTTCACTATCGCCTCCGGTGCGATCATTCTGATCCCGACCTTCCTCTGGTCGGTTGGCTATATCAGTAATATCGACCCGCTGATGTATCGTGTCATCTGGTGGGCCCTCGGTCACTCCTCACAGCAGATCAATGTCGCGGCGCATGTGGCCGTCTGGTATGCGATCGCCGGGGTGGTATTTGGCGCCAAGCCGTTGTCGGAGAAGGTCAGTCGTACCGCCTTCCTGATGTACATTCTGTTCCTGCAACTGGCCTCCGCCCACCATATCCTGGTCGACCCGGGCGTCAGTTCAGAGTGGAAGATCTTCAACACCAGTTACGCCATGTACCTGGCGGTAATGGCCAGTATGATCCACGGCCTGACCGTACCGGGCTCCATCGAAGCCGCGCAACGCAAACGCGGTTTTAACAAGGGGCTGTTCGAGTGGTTGCGCAAGGCCCCCTGGGGTAATCCGACCTTCTCCGGTATGTTCCTGTCGCTGATCATCTTCGGTTTCATCGGCGGTATCTCCGGTGTGGTAATGGGGGTTGAACAGATCAACCTGATCATTCACAACACCATCTATGTGCCCGGTCATTTCCATGCGACCGTTGCCACTGGTACGACACTGGCCTTCATGGCGCTGACCTACTGGTTGGTGCCGATCCTGTTCCGCCGTAAGCTGATGCTGGCGGGACTGGCGAAGATCCAGCCCTATATCTTTGGTCTGGGTATGTCGGGTGTGGCGCTGTTCATGATGGGCGCCGGTACTCTTGGTGTGCCAAGGCGTCACTGGGATATGGCCTTCTCCGGTGCGACCATGCCGTATGATTTCCCGGCCGCCGCCTATACCCTGATGGGTCTGGCCGGTGCCTCTGTTGTCCTGGCCGTGATCGGTGGCGCTATCTTCATCCTGGTGGTGGTCCTGTCGGTGTTCTTTGGCAAGCGCCTGGGTGATACCGAAAAGTCAGCGGTGCCGATGATCGCTCAGCCGGTCACCAGTTACGAGGGCATTGGTATCGGCAGTATTGCCATTCCCGGTACTTTGGTATTGGCCATGGTATTCCTGGCGTCCTTTGTCCTGTACTACTTCGTGAACTGGAAATACCTGGCCCAGACCTGGGGCCTTAGCTAAATGACAGTACGGTTGGCGGATGGTGACATCCGCCAATTTTTTTATTCGATAAATTTTATCAATCGCCATCAAATTTGAGGCCTGTCATGCTTGCACAACTCGTTAACGTCTTCAAACTCAGGATAGGTTTATTGATTGCCATTACAGCTGTGGCCGGTTATGCCGTGACACCGGGTGTTAGTTTGCAGCTGTGGGAAGTTTTATTACTGGGCATCGTTATCCTGATGTCCTCGGCCAGTGCCGGCGCCTTCAACCAGTACATCGAGCGTGACCTGGATGCACAAATGGCGCGCACCCGCAGTCGCCCGTTCGTGACCGGTTCGTTCAAGGCCGGTCAGGTCTGGTTATGGGGCATCGCCCTGCTGTTAATTCTGTCCGTGGTTATCGCCAACTGGCTGTTCAATGCCATGGTTGCCTTTCACGCCTTCATGGGTGCCTTTACCTATGGCGTGATTTATACCATGTGGCTCAAGCGCCGTAGCGCCTGGAATATTGTTATCGGTGGACTGGCCGGCAGCTTCGCCGTGTTGGCTGGCGCGGCCGCGGCTGATCCAGGACTGAGCCCCTCTGCCATGATCCTCGCCGCCGTGTTGTTCCTCTGGACACCACCACACTTCTGGAGTCTGGCCATTGCCCTGCACAAGGATTATGCCGAGGCCGGGGTGCCGATGCTACCGGTGGTGGTCGGCGATCAAAAGGCCTCTTATATTATCCTCGCCAATACTCTGCTGCTGGTCGCCGTCTCGTTGTTGCCGGCATTTTTCGACTGGGGGCTGGGCGGGATTTATCTGGCCAGTGCCTTTATTGGTGGTGCGTATTTTATTTATAAGAACATCCAGCTGGTACAGGAGCCCACGCGCAAGAAGGCCATGGGCAATTTTTTTGCCTCGCTGGTACAACTCACCCTGGTGCTGATTGGCTCCATGCTGGATATTCACTTAGCCTGAAACATATGAAGTTATATTCGGTTGTTGCATTTTCATTAATGCAGTGTGCGTTATGGTCCACGGTATGGGCGGTGGAGGGTGCCGGGCAAGGCCATCAGGCCACCCCCGCCGGTGATCAACAGGATAATGCACTGGCCATCAGTCAGAACGCCATCGGCAAGACGCTCGGTGAGCATGTGTTTACCAACAGCCAGGGGCGGTCGGTAAGCCTCAGCTCATTGCAGGGGCGGCCGTTGGTGATCAGTATGATCTACACCAGTTGTTATCACATCTGTCCGACGGTTACCCGCCACCTCTCCGATGTCGTCGCCAAGGCCAAACAGGCGTTTGGTGCGGAGCGTTTCAATGTGTTGACCATCGGCTTTGATTCGCGCAACGACACACCGGATGCGATGCGCCTGTTTGCCGCGCAACAATCCGCCAACAGCGATAACTGGCAATTCCTCAGCGCCGACCAGGCGACGATCAATGCCCTCGCCAGGGAGATCGGTTTCCAGTTCAGGGCAACTCCCAAGGGCTTCGATCACCTGATCCAGGCGACCATTGTGGACGCCAGGGGCAAGGTATATCGGCAGGTTTATGATATGAACTTTGCCACGCCCCTGTTGATCCAGCCACTCAAGGAGCTGCTCGAAGGACAACCCCGTACGGGCTCGGTGATCAGTCATCTCGGTAACAGGCTGCGGCTGTTTTGCACGGTGTATGATCCGGCCAATGATCGTTATTTCGTGGATTACTCGATCTTCATCGGTATGTTTATCGGCCTGACCACCATGAGCGTGTTGTTATATTTCCTGCTGCGCGAGTGGCGACGGACCCGACGGGGTGCGGCTTGATACAGATCAAGTTACTTGAGTCGAATAGTGTGGTATTTTGGCTGCTCAAATTTTCCACCAGGAAGCAGGGTATATTTTGCTGGCAGTAATACAGAAGACAGGTAATCGACTGTTCCGTGTCGTTGAGGGAGTGGCCGATCGCTTTTTTGGCCCGCGGCTGAATCCCTTCTATCAACTGGGCGGCCTGGCCTTTTTCTTTTTCTGGATCGTTGCCGGCAGTGGCCTGTATCTGTATATCTATTTCAGGACCAGCGCCACCGAGGCCTATCAATCCGTTGAATATCTGACCCGTGAACAATGGTATCTGGGTGGTGTGATGCGCAGCCTGCATCGCTATGCCTCCGACGCCATGGTCCTGACGGTGGTGTTGCACCTGCTGCGCGAGTTTTGCCGGGACCGTTTCAGCGGGGTGCGCTGGTTTTCCTGGGTCTCCGGGGTGTTTCTGTTGTGGTTGATGTACGCCTCGGGCATCGGTGGTTACTGGCTGGTGTGGGACCAACTGGCGCAGTTCGTTGCCGTGCTGACCTCTGAATGGCTGGACCAGTTACCGATCTTCAGCGCCGCCATGGCGCGTAATTTCCTCAATGAGGCGCACCTTAGTGACCGCTTCTTTTCCCTGCTGTCCTTCCTGCATATCGGCATCCCGCTGGTCCTGTTGCTCGGTATGTGGATCCATATCCAACGTATCAGCCAGCCCAGGAGCAATCCCGTCAACGGTCTCGCCTGGCGAACCCTGCTGGCGATGCTGGTGCTATCCTTGCTCAAACCCGCCGTCAGCATGGCGCCGGCCAATCTCGACAAGGTAGTCACACAGGTTGATCTGGACTGGTTTTATCTGGCCTTCTATCCGTTGATGGATCACTGGTCCTATTCCGCCATGTGGCTGCTGGCAGGTGGAGCGACCCTGGTGATGTTGTTTCTGCCGCTGTTGCATCGTCAAAAACGCAGCAAGGTGGCCGAGGTTGAACTGGTCAATTGCAACGGCTGTGAACGTTGTTTTGTGGATTGCCCCTACGGTGCGGTGACCATGCAGTTACGCAGCGACGGTCTGCCCTATGAGAAAGAGGCGGTGGTCGATGCGGACCAGTGCGTGGCCTGTGGTATCTGTGTCGGTGCCTGTCCCACGGCGACTCCGTTTCGACGCCGGGGCGCACACCTGGCCGGTATTGAACTGGCGGATTATTCCATCGGTGAGTTGCGTGAACAGATTATCAGTGTCTCTGCGAAATTACAGGGTAAGGCCAGGATCATTGTATTTACCTGTGATCATGGCGGTGACGCCGAGCCGCTACAGGCCGCGGATACTGCGGTGGTCAAGCTGCCGTGTATCGGCTTCCTGCCGCCGTCGTTCATTGATTTTATTCTGTCACGTAAGTATGCCGAGGGCGTGTTTCTTACCGGTTGTAGCGCCGGTAACTGCTACCACCGCTTTGGTATCGACTGGACACAGCAGCGACTGCTGAACCAGCGCGACCCCGGCCTGCGGCAGCGCGTCTCACGTGAACTGATTGACTGTTACTGGGATGGCAGCGGCCATAGTCGGCCACTGAAGATGGAACTGCTGGACTTCCATGCGCATCTGAAAGAGATGGCGGAGCATGAGCATGTGCGGGATATTCGCGCTATCGACGGCCCGGGGCGCGACGAGACGAGGAGTGAGCGATGACACAACTGCTATGGAGTGATGATTTTTCTGTTGGTGTGGCTTCGATCGATTATGAGCATAAGGAACTCGTTACCCTGATCAATGAGATCTGTCAGGCGCTGGAAACAAACCCAGGTGAATCAAAGCATGAACTGCTGGGCGAATTGTTTGCCAAGATATCGGCCCACTTCGCCCTGGAAGAAAAGATCATGCGCGATCACCGATATGACCGTTATAAGCAACATAAGGCCGACCATGAAAAACTGCTGGATGACCTGCGAGATATCATGGATAGCCACGAAGACTCGGGGCGTACCAGTGCTGAAAAACTCGTCAAGGCCCTGGGCGACTGGTTTGGTGTGCACTTTAAAACCGAAGATGCCCGTTTGCATCGGCACCTGGGTTAAATGTCATGACCAGCGCAAAGACTAACAGTGTAGTGGGGATCGCGGGTCAGCTGATATTTTTCGGGCTGTTTATCGCCGTGCTGATGGTTTTTTCAAATTCTCCTCGCTATGAACATTTCCCGGCCGAACAGGCCCTGCTCAAGGTGAGCATCAGTCATGCCGGCCAGATCAAGGGCGACTGCCATAAACGCAGTGCCGAAGAACTGGCTCGGTTGTCTCCCAATATGCGGGCCGCCGATGAATGTCCACGCGAGCGTTCCGACATCCTGCTGGAACTGGCCCTGGATGACAAACCGATATTTCAGGGCAGGTTAGCGCCATCGGGGATCCGGCGCGATGGTTTTGCCAGTTTCTATGAACGGCTACCCATACCTATCGGTCAGCATCGCCTCAGCGCCCGCATGAAAGACCATGAGAAACTCACAGACTATAACTACGTCAAACAGATGGATGTCAAACTTGCCCCTGCCCAGGTGTTTGTCATCGATTTTGATGCAAAGAACGGTGGATTTATTTTTCGCTAGAATTTTTCATTTTATTTTCGTTGCATTCCACTAATATATAATTCACAACAACACTAAAATAATAAAAGGTTACTGAATGAGTGATGCATATAGACTGCCGGTGCCGGCAGAGGCCCAGTGTCGACTGACAGCGGGCTGGTTATGGTTGGGTGTGGTTGCTTTATTATGCTCGGGCATTTTTTCCCTGATGCTGGTGTTATCGCGCACACCGTTTATCTCGAGTTTTATCCCCTGGCTGGATTTTTTTCACACCGCCCTGGTGGTGCACGTCGACCTCTCCGTGCTGGTCTGGTTCCTGGCCTTTGCCGGTGTCCTCTGGAGCCTGAATTCTACTGAATTATGGATGCGTCTTGGCTGGGCGGCGCTGGGACTGGCGATAGTGGGAACGCTGATCATGGCCATCACCCCTTTCACCGGTGACGGTCATCCCTTGATGAGCAACTATATTCCGGTATTACAGACCCGCCTGTTTTTCATCGGGCTGTTAACCTTCGCCGCCGGGATTGTGCTGCTGGTCTGGCGCAGCATGACGGCCATCCCGCAGGTTGGGCAGAGCCTTGCCGGGGAGGGCTCGTTACGCTTTGGCCTGAATACCTCGACGGTGGCAACGGCCATGGCCATTGTGGGTTTTGCCTGGTCCTGGTTGGTGTTGCCCACCGGTCTGGCCGGCAAGGGCTATTACGAGTTGCTGTTCTGGGGTGG
>JAHEDB010000044.1 GCA_024641465.1 Chromatiales bacterium
TTTTCGACCTCGGCCATGTTGGTATCTATCGCGGCCTGGCCAGGCAGGCTGGCCTGGACAGCGCTCAGGAAGATGAGCTGTTCGATGTCCTGCAGCGTAAATCCCAACCCGATATGCGCGAGCTGTTTGGTCGCTGGTCACTGGATAAAAAACTCACCGATAAATTTCTCGGCCTGGCAGAGCTGAACGGCGATGCCGGTGTGCTGGACGAGGCTAAAAAACTGTTAAAGGGCAGCGACCCGGGCGTATTGACGGCGCTGGATTACCTGCAACAAATGGCCCTGCTCATCGAGCAGCGACTGAATGGCGTGGCGGTGCATTTCGACCTCGCCGAACTGCGCGGGTATAATTACCACACCGGCGCAGTGTTCGCCGCCTTTGTCCCAGGTCAAGGCAGCGCCGTGGCCCAGGGTGGACGATACGATGATATTGGCCGGGTGTTTGGCCAGGCCAGACCGGCCACCGGTTTTAGCACCGATTTAAAGACCCTGTTGTCGCTTTCGAGGGCGCATGCCGCGCTGGTTTCGGGTATATTTGCCCCCGCACAACAGGATCAGGCCCTGAGCAGGGCCATTGCCGAATTGCGCCAGCAAGGTGAGCGGGTGGTGTGTGCCTTACCGGGACAACAGGGTGGCGCCAGAGAAATGGGGTGTGACCGCCAATTGCTGAGCAGGGATCGGCAATGGCGGGTCGAGCCGGTTTAATCAACGAGTTAATCATTGCGTAAAGAGATACGGTTATGGGGAAGAATGTAGTTGTAATAGGCACCCAATGGGGGGATGAGGGCAAGGGCAAGGTCGTCGATCTGTTGACGGACAATGCCGATGCCGTAGTACGTTTCCAGGGGGGCCATAATGCCGGTCATACCCTCGTGATCGATGGTAAAAAGACCGTCCTGCACCTGATTCCATCCGGGATCCTGCGTGAAAAAGTCACCTGCATGATCGGCAACGGCGTGGTACTGGCCCCCGATGCCCTGCTCAAAGAACTGGCCATGCTGGCCGACAAGGGCGTCAACACCGAAGGCCGGCTGTTTATCAGTGAGGCCTGTACCCTGATCCTGCCATATCACATTGCCCTCGATCAGGCGCGGGAACTTGCCCGCGGTAAAAAGGCCATCGGCACTACCGGTCGTGGCATCGGCCCGGCCTATGAAGACAAGATCTCCCGTCGTGGCCTGAAGGTCGGTGACATGATGCACCGTGAACGCTTTGCCGCTCGCCTCGGTGAGGTGCTGGATTACCACAACTTTACCCTCAAGCATTATTTCAAGACCGATACCGTCGATTTCCAGAAGGTCCTCGATGAAGGCCTGGAGATGGCCGAACAGATCCGTCCCATGGTGGCCGATGTCACCGGTCTGCTGCACAAGATGCGCGCCGAGGGCAAGAAGGTCATGTTCGAAGGCGCACAGGGCACCCTGCTGGATATCGATCACGGTACCTATCCTTATGTAACGTCCTCCAACCCGACCGCCGGTGGCGCCTGTACCGGTACCGGCGTTGGCCCACGGGATATCGACTACATCCTCGGTATCACCAAGGCCTACACCACCCGTGTCGGGGCCGGTCCCTTTCCCACTGAGTTATATGACGGGGTTGGTTTGAACGACCCTATCGGTGCCCACATGGCCAAGCTGGGCCACGAGTTCGGTTCTACCACGGGTCGGCCGCGCCGCTGTGGCTGGCTGGATGCCGTGTCCCTGCGCCGTTCCGTACACCTCAATTCCCTGTCTGGTATCTGTCTGACCAAGATGGACGTACTGGATGGCCTGGAGACCCTGCGCATTGCCGTGGGTTATGAGTGTGACGGCAAGACCATGGATGCCCCGCCCATCGGCGCCGATGCCTATGAGCAGTGCAAGCCGAGCTATATCGATATGCCGGGCTGGTCAGAAAGCACGGTAGGCGTGAAGAAATACGATGACCTGCCGGCCAGCGCTAAGGCGTACATCAAGAAGATCGAAGAAGTGGTCGGTGTAACGGTCGACATTATTTCCACCGGCCCGGACCGCAACGAGACCATCGTGTTGCGCCACCCGTTTGCCTGAGGAAGTTTGCCAGAGCGGAAAAAACAAACCCGACGGGGAACCGTCGGGTTTAGTGTTTCTGTTGTATCATGGATATGAATTTGATTGGTGCCGAGGAGAGGACTTGAACCTCCACGGGGTTGCCCCCACTAGCACCTGAAGCTAGCGTGTCTACCAATTTCACCACCTCGGCAAAGACAGCCAGAAGCTGTC
The DNA here is from genome assembly GCA_024641465.1 of Chromatiales bacterium. Lineage (GTDB taxonomy): Bacteria > Pseudomonadota > Gammaproteobacteria > UBA6429 > Thiohalophilaceae > JAHEDB01. The sequence continues at coordinate 2,243 of JAHEDB010000044.1, forward strand.
TGAGAGCGGCGCACTTTACCGGGAGTCCTAACCCTTGTCAATGTCATGCGCAGCAGAATTCTGTAGAGTCTCGGTCTGAAAACCTCGGACCGGCCCCGAAAATGAGCTAACTGAAAGAAATTATGAGTAAAAAACAATTTGATAATGACCCCCACGCCCAGCGTGAGGCGGAGAAATACGACAACCCGATCCCCAGCCGTGAGCTGATCATGGAGCTGCTGGAACAGCAGGGTACCCTTGACCGTGAGCAAATTGCTGACGCCCTGAATATCAATAGTGAGGAACAGGTCGAGGCCCTGCGCCGCCGCATGCGCGCCATGGAACGGGACGGTCAGGTTATTTTTACCCGCAAGGGTGGCTATGGTCTGGTCAGCAAAATGGACCTGATCAAGGGCCGGGTGCAGGGCCACCGCGATGGCTTCGGCTTTTTGATCCCTGACGAGGGCGGCGATGACCTGTTCCTCTCCGCGCGGGAGATGAAGTCACTGATGAACGGCGACCGGGTGCTGGTGCACGTCAAGGGCATCGACCGACGCGGCCGCCGCGAGGGCGGCGTCATCGAGGTGCTGGAGCGCAACACCCACCATGTCGTCGGTCGACTGCTGGTGGAAGGCGGTGTGTGTATCGTGCAACCCGATAACAAACGTCTGACCCAGGATATTTTGATCCCCAAGGAAAACCTCGGTGGGGCCACCCATGGCCAGATCGTCAGTGTCGAGATCATCGAACAACCCAGCAAGTTTCGCCAGGCCATCGGCAAGGTGGTGGAGACCCTCGGTGAGCACATGGCGCCGGGCATGGAGATCGATGTCGCTATCCGCAGTCATGATATCCCCGAGGGCTGGTCGCCCGAGGCGGAACAGGAGGCGACGTACTTTACCGAAGAGGTGCCGGAACAGGCCAAGCAGGGTCGCGAGGACATTCGTCATCTGCCACTGGTGACCATCGATGGCGAAGATGCCCGCGACTTTGATGATGCGGTCTATTGTGAGCAGGTGGGTAAGGGCTGGCGCCTGCTGGTAGCCATCGCCGATGTCTCGGCCTATGTGAAGCCCGGCATGGCGCTGGACAGCGACGCCGCCGAGCGCGGCACCTCGGTGTATTTCCCCGAGCGGGTCATCCCCATGCTGCCCGAAGTCCTGTCGAATGGATTGTGTTCGATCAACCCTGATGTGGACCGCCTGTGTATGGTGTGCGAGTTAAACCTCAACGCCGAAGGCGAGGTACAAAACTATCGTTTCTTCGAAGGCGTGATGCGTTCCCATGCACGGCTGACCTACACCAAGGTGGCGGCCATGTTGGTGGATTATAACGAACCACTGCGTTATCAGTATGAGGCGCAGCTGCCCTATCTGGAAAACCTCCATGCGCTTTACAAAGTGCTGCTTAAGTCACGCAAGCGGCGTGGCGCTATCGACTTTGAAACGACGGAAACACGCATCATCTTCGGCGAGGGCCGCAAGATCGACAGCATCGTGCCGGTGATCCGCAATGATGCCCACAAGCTGATCGAAGAGTGCATGTTGCTGGCCAATACGGCGGCGGCGGATTTTCTGCAAACCCATAAGATACCTGCGTTGTATCGTGTCCACGAAGGACCCAATGAAGAAAAGATCACTGACCTGCGCAAGTTTTTATCGGAGCTGGGTCTGGACCTGGGCGGTGGTGATTCCCCCGAACCATGGCACTACGCCAAACTGCTGAACAGCATTCGGGAACGGCACGATGCGCACCTGATCCAGACCGTGATGTTGCGCAGTCTGAAACAGGCGGTGTATACCCCGGACAATGCCGGTCACTTCGGCCTGGCTTTCGAGGCCTATGCCCATTTTACCTCGCCGATTCGCCGTTACCCGGACCTGCTGGTGCACCGCGCGATTCGTCATGTGACACGGGGCGGCACGGCGGATAACTTTGCCTATAATCACGATCAAATGGCGCACCATGGTGAACACTGCTCCATGACCGAACGCCGCGCCGACGAGGCGACCCGCGATGCCGTCGACTGGCTGAAGTGTGAGTTCATGCTCGACAAGGTTGGCGAGGAGTACGAAGGGGTGATCAGCAGTGTCACTGGCTTTGGCCTGTTCGTCGAACTCAACGACATTTATGTCGAGGGCCTGGTACACGTCACCTCGCTGGGCAAGGATTACTATCACTTCGACCCTGCCCACCACCGCATGATTGGTGAACACAGCCGTCACATCTATCGTCTCGGCAACCGTATTCGTGTCATCGTAGCCCGCGTCGACCTCGACGAACGCAAGATCGATTTCGAACTGGCAGAGGAGCAACCCGAAACCACTCCCACGCAACAGGAACAAACCAGCGCCGACAGTGCGATTGAAAAGGCCCGGGAAAAAAGCCATAAGGGTCGGGAAAAATCCGCGGAAAAGCAACCCGGTGCAAAAAAACGCAGTCGGAGTCGTTCTTCAAAAGACAAACAAAAGTCCGGCAAGAAGGAATCTGACAAGAAAGAATCCGGTAAAAAGAAGACAGCGAAGAAAAAGGGCGGCAAGAAAAAGCGCTAGATTTTCTTATTCACTGAGCAGCCAGGGGTGGGTACGGATGATGTACTCACCCTGCGGTGTAAATCTAAATCGATTTCAATATATCCATGTCAGACAAACAAATCATTTACGGTCTCCACGCGGTACAGGCCCTGCTGGATAAAGAGCCGGAGTCGGTATCGGCGGTGTGGTTTGATCAGGCCCGGCATGACAAACGTATCCAGACGGTATTCGGCCTGGCGAAAAAGACCGGTGTGACGATCCATAAGGTCGAGCGTGAGGCGCTGGACAAGCTGTGTGGCCACACCCAGCATCAGGGCGTGGCGGCTGAATCTGCGGCCAGTGGGACATGGGACGAGGCGGCGCTGATGCAACTGTTGGCCGGTTTGCAGGAACCACCGCTGTTGTTGATCCTCGATGGCGTGACCGACCCGCATAATCTGGGGGCCTGCCTGCGCAGTGCCGATGGCGCCGGGGTCCATGCCGTGATCGCCCCCAAGGACAATGCCTGTAGCCTGACCGGCACGGTACGCAAGGTGGCCAGTGGCGCGGCGGAGAGCGTACCCTTTGTGCAGGTCACCAATCTGGCCCGTACCCTGGGCAAGCTCAAGGAGGCGGGTATCTGGCTGGTGGGCACCACCGGCAACGCCGATCAAAGTCTGTATCAGACTGACCTGAAGGGGCCCATCGGTATTGTGATGGGTGCCGAGGGCCAGGGCATGCGCCGTCTTACCGCCGAGGCCTGTGATTTTCTGGTTTCCCTGCCGATGCGGGGGCGGGTCGAATCGCTTAACGTATCCGTGACCACCGGCATTTGCCTATATGAGGCCCTCCGTCAGCGCCAGCAGCCCACCGGCTAGCGCGGCACTGGAAGCCAGGGGGCCGCGCGGGTCAAAATCCCTGCTATTTCATTGATTTTCCATACCCCCTCCAGTAGAATGCCCGTCCTTTACCGGCTCCGGCTGGTCAACTCCTTGCCTCACCGCTCAGAACGGGAGGCTTTATAACCGTAGGGAGCATTTATGCGACACTATGAAATTGTGTTTCTGGTCCATCCTGACCAGAGTGAACAGGTACCGGCGATGATCGAGAAATATCGCGGTGGTATCACCAGCAAGGGTGGCAAGATCCACCGTCTTGAAGATTGGGGCCGTCGTCAACTGGCCTATCCTATCCAGAAAATTCACAAGGCACATTACGTGATGATGAATATCGAGTGCGGCCAGGATTCCCTGGACGAACTGGAGAGCACCTTCCGTTTTAATGATGCCGTGCTTCGCAGCCTGACGATTCGCCGTGATGAAGCGGTCACCGAAGAGTCTCCGCTGATGAAGAAGGAAGAAGAGGAACGCCCGGCGCGTACTTATACACCGCGTGATGCAGCTCCGGCTGAATTCGCTCAATCCGATGACCTGGAGGGATAAGATATGGCACGTTTTTTCCGTCGTAAGAAATTCTGCCGTTTCACTGCGGACGGCGTCAAAGAGATCGATTATAAGGATCTGATGATCCTGAAGGGCAATATCACCGAAAACGGCAAGATTGTCCCGAGTCGCATCACCGGTACCAGCGCCAAATACCAGCGTCAGCTCGCCACGGCGATCAAGCGCGCGCGTTTCCTGGCCCTGATACCGTATTGCGATTCACACAAGTAATTAGCCTCGCGTAAGCTTCGCCATGCGCGCCCTGGCGGTCTATATTATGCGCGGTCAGCTGCAGGCGATTAGCACGGTAGCGGTATTTGCCGTGCTGGCCCTGGTGGCGATGCCGGTAAGCTGGCCGATTAGTTATCTCAGTGCCGCCGGGGTCGGTTTGGTGACCCTGTCGCAGGGACCGGTCGAAGGTGGCAAGACCCTGCTGGGGGCCAGTGTCATACTGGCGATCATCGGTATGCTCATTATGGGCGACCCGGCACTGGCGATGGCCTTTGCGGTCAGCCTCTGGCTACCGGCCTGGGCCCTGGCCAGTGTGTTACTGAAAAGCCGTTCGCTGGTGTTGCCGATACAGGTCCTGCTGATTTTCGCACTGTCGGCGGTGGCCCTGATGTATGTGGCCATGGGTGAGCCGGCGCTGTGGTGGTACAACCACATCGTCGGGGAAGTTCTACCCACGCTGGAAAAGGCCAATATTGTGATTGAGAGTGGCCCGGAGTTTAAACAACGCCTCGCCAATGCCACTCGGTTGATGACCGGTGTGCTGGTCATGATCACCGCCTGGGGCATACTGGCCGGTTTATTGATCGCTCGCTGGTGGCAGGCCGTCTTGTACCGGCCGGGGGCCTTCGGCGACGAGTTTCGTGGCCTGCGACTGGGGAAGGTGATGGCGATTGTCACTGTGCTGGTCGTGATCCTGGCGAGTGCCGGCAAGGGTCTGATGGCTGAGCTGGCCGGCAACATGCTGTTGGTGTTGCTTGGGCTGTTAGTGTTGCAGGGCCTGGCCATTGCTCACTCGCTGGTGGCCCGCTTCAAGGCTAACCATGTCTGGCTGGTGATGCTGTACATGCTGCTGGTGATCATGCTGCCATACATGCTGGTAATGATCGCCATGACCGGGCTGATTGATAACTGGGTAGATATTCGACAACGCTTTCAGGCCCGTGCCTGATCGCTCAAAGATTAAACGTCACGACAAGACAGAGGTATAAAACGATGGAAGTGATATTGCTGGAAAAAGTAGCCAATCTCGGTAACCTGGGTGACAAGGTGTCCGTGCGTCCTGGTTATGGCCGTAATTTCTTGATCCCACAGCAGAAGGCTGTGTCTGCATCGAAGGAAAACATTGAAAAATTTGAGGCACGTCGCGCCGAACTGGAAAAGGCCGCCGCAGTTGCCCTGACTGAAGCCACCAAGCGCGCCGAGCACCTGGCCAATGTCGGCAAGATCACCATCGGTAGCAATGCCGGTGATGAAGGCAAGCTGTTTGGCTCGGTCGGTCTGGTCGACATCGCCGAGGCCCTGACGGCCACCGGTATGGTGGTGGAAAAGCGTGAAGTGCTGATGCCAAAAGGTCCGATCCACAACCTGGGCACATACGAAATCAACATTCGTCTGCACAGTGATGTGATTCAGCCCGTGACGGTTGAAGTGATTGCTGCCGCCGAGTAATCTGCTCTAACACCGAAAAATACCCGGTTCCGTTGCTGCGGGGCCGGGTATTTTTGTTTAGGGCAAGACACATGTTTCTTATGTGATCTATACACCAATTTTTATTAATTTATTATTTCTCTATATTTTAAGCAGTTAACTATTTCCCGAAATAAACGCCCAACCAAGGGTCATCACTACTCATTCTTTTTTAAAGAGTTTTCCTTTTTCGCATACTAAATGACCAGACTCCCCTCAAGTTGTCACTCCGCGGGATCCTGTGTATTCTTTTGCGGTATTCGATAAATGGTTTGATTTTAAATCCGAACCACCGCCAGTGGCTTGATTGGAACGGGTTTAAAGTGAACTAATACAAAACAAAGCAATCATCATTGTTGAAACTTCAGTTAGTTTCATTCAACACCAAATTTAATTAATACACAGCAGACGTTTGAGGAGTTATTGTGGTGGAGTTGGCCTTTCCCGATAGACAAGATGTAGCGACCGAGGCCTTGAAACTCCCTCCCTATTCCATTGAGGCCGAGCAATCGGTTCTGGGTGGGCTGATGATCGATAACAGTGCCTGGGACCAGGTGGCGGATATGATCTCTGAGGTCGATTTCTATCGCAAGGAACACCGCCTGATCTTCCGCGCCATCGCCGACCAGGCCGAGCAGTCCCGACCCAGTGATGCGGTGACCCTGTCGGAGTGGCTGGAAACCCGCCATGAACTTGGCACGGTCGGTGGTCTGAGTTATCTCGGTTTGCTGGCCAAGAACACCCCTACCGCCGCTAACATCAAGGCCTATGCCAATATCGTGCGGGAACGCTCCATCATGCGCCAGCTGATCAGCGTTGGCACCGAGATCGCCAATTCGGCCTATAACACCGAAGGGCGTGACAGTAAGGAATTGCTGGAGCATGCCGAACAAAAGGTCTTTCAGATCGCCGAGCAGGGCGCCAAGGGCCGTCAGGGTTACCAGAATATCCGTCAGTTACTGACCAAAGCGGTGGATCGTATTGATCAACTGTTTCAGATGGACAGCCATATCACCGGCATCGCCACCGGCTTTGATGATTTTGATGAACAGACCGCCGGACTGCAACCGTCTGATTTGATCATCGTGGCCGGACGCCCTTCCATGGGCAAGACCACTTTTGCAATGAACATTGCCGAGAACGCCGCCATCAAACAGGGCAAGCCGGTTGCCGTATTCAGTATGGAAATGCCCGGTGAACAGCTGGCGATGCGCATGATGTCCTCGCTCGGCCGTATCGATCAGCACAAGCTGCGCACCGGTAAACTGACCGATGAGGATTGGCCGCGAGTCACTTCGGCTGTGGGTATCCTGTCGGAGGCGCCGTTGTTCATCGATGACACCCCGGCGCTGACCACCACCGATCTGCGCGCCCGTGCGCGACGCCTGAAACGTGAGCATGGCGACCTTGGTCTGATCGTCATCGATTATTTACAATTGATGCAGGGTTCAGGGAAGGGTAATGAAAACCGCGCCACCGAGATCTCGGAGATCTCCCGTGGCCTGAAGGCCCTCGCCAAGGAATTGAAGGTACCGGTGGTGGCCCTGTCGCAGCTCAATCGCAGTCTGGAACAACGACCCAACAAACGCCCGGTGATGTCTGACCTGCGTGAGTCCGGCGCTATCGAGCAAGACGCCGACGTGATCGTGTTTATCTATCGCGATGAGGTCTATAACGAAGACTCTCCCGACAAGGGCATGGCCGAGATCATCATCGGCAAGCAACGTAACGGCCCGATAGGCACCACGCGCCTGACCTTTATGGGACGGTTTACCAAGTTTGAAAATTACATTAGTCCATCACAGGCCATGGGCTATCAAGGCGGCGCATCGACCTTCTCGGGTGATGAATGACAAGGGCCACCCGGGCCGTAGTCGACCTGGCGGCGCTGCGACACAATCTTCAGGTTAGTCGGCATGCCGCACCCAACTCGAAACACATGGCGATTATCAAGGCCCATGCCTATGGCCATGGCATGGTGCATGTTGCCCAGGCCCTGGATGATGCCGATGCCTTTGGGGTGGCCCTGATCGAGGAGGCCATCCCCCTGCGCGAGGCCGGGGTCAGTAAACCCATTTTACTGCTTGAAGGTATGACCGCTGCGCCGGACCTGAGCCTGATTCGTGCTTATAATCTTGATTGTGTTGTCCACCATGAGAGTCAGCTGCGTATGCTAGAAGCCGCCGGCGGTAACCCGATTAAGGTCTGGTTGAAGATCGATACCGGCATGCACCGACTGGGCTTTAGGCCACAGGAGGCCAGTGCCGTTTACCGGCGATTGCGGCAATGCGCAGTGGTTAAGCAACCTGTCTGTCTGATGACCCATCTGGCCAATGCCGATGATCGCGATGACCATTATACGGAACAACAGCTCAAGAGCTTTTACGAAGCGATAAATTTTGGCGATAGTACAGACAGCAACCCGCCTTGCAGTATCGCCAATTCGGCCGGCGTGCTCGGTTGGCCGGCGAGTCATGCCGACTGGGTGCGACCCGGGATCATGCTCTACGGTGTTTCGCCTTTTATTGGCGGCCGGGCGGCTGAGCTTGGGCTCAAACCGGTAATGACCCTCAGCTCTGGATTGATAGCCGTCAATCAGTTCAGGCAAGGCGACAAGATCGGTTATGGCAGCAGCTGGACCTGCCCGGAGGATATGCCCATCGGCGTGGTCGCTATCGGCTATGGGGATGGTTATCCACGCCATGCC
>JAHEDB010000045.1 GCA_024641465.1 Chromatiales bacterium
CACCCTGCTGTATACCATCATCCTGGTGGAAGTCACCATTCTGCCCTATTTGACGCGCATGAGCGGGCTGTTCTATCTGGTCGGCGCGATGGCCCTCGGCGGGATATTCCTGTATTACACAATCCGCATGCAGTCCGGCAAGGACGAGAAGATCGCCATCAAGACCTTTGGTTATTCGATTGTCTATTTGATGCTGCTGTTTACAGCACTATTGGTTGATCACTACATATAGCATCTAACCCTGATCATCGAACTCTTCGATGATCGGGCAACCGTCTTCCGATGCCCGGCACAGGTTCAGCAGTAGTTTTAGTTCATTACGCAAGGTCGTCAATTCTTCAATACTGGCCTCGATATCCTGTAACTTGCCGGCGGTGAGTTGCCTGACTTCGGTGCAGGCCCGTTGCGGATCGGTACGCATCTCCAGCAGGTCGCGGATTTCATCGAGTGAAAAGTTCATGCGCTGGGCGCGTTTGATGAAATTGAGCTGCGAGATATCCCGGTCGCTATACAAGCGCACACCGCTTGCATTGCGGTAGATGTTTTTCAGCAGATCAATCTTTTCATAGTAACGCAGGGTGTCGACACTCAGGCCGGTAAGCGCGGCGATATCACCGATCTTGTGTGATGGATGCGTATTCATGCCGATGTTTTTGGGAAGTCCTTCAGACAGCAACGCCCCGATGGGTTACGGATTTCACAGTCACAGGTACTGTCGCGGGTTTGATCGATCACGAAATTACGTGCGGCGCCCAGGCGCAATGCAAGGTCACCCTGTTTGACATCAAAGCAATAACATAGTGTTCGATCGTCGCGTTGGGATTTCTGTCCGACCTGGGTGCGCAGGTCCGCCTGGGTGAAGGTCTTCTGATCCTGACCAAAATACACCACATCACAGTCCGGGCTGTCACAGAAGTAATAGGCCTGTTGCGGCAGTTCGAGCTGCCAGGGCTTGCGCAAGTGGTGTAACAGGGTCTTGCGTTCGACACGGTGATAGCTCTGGCCGTTGACCGGACAGACGGCCTTTTTTGGGGATGCGCTACAGGTGTTGGTGCTGCAACAGTCACTCATGGCAGACTCCTTTATAACTCGATGACAAAGAAATATTCATTCAATAAATATAGGCCGGACAGGATCAATACGATACCGGCGATGATTTCAAAACCACGTTGGTAACGCGCCAGTATCTTGAGCGATTCCAGCCAGCCCATGCTCCACGCGCCGAGGATGATCGGAATGCTGCGCCCCAGGGCAAAGGCCAGCAACAGCGCGAAACCAAAACCGATGGAGCCGATGGCGGCGCTGGCGGTGAGGGTAACCAATAACGCCGGTGTGCAAAATGGGCAGACCGCGATGGAAAAGGGGATGGCGAGTAGAAAGGCGCCCCACAGACCGGTGACCTTTTTTGCCCGCATGCCGAACCAGGGCAGGCGCAACTTGATCCAGCCGGGCCAGTTGAGACCGAGCAGGATCAGCACCGGGCCGAGTAACAAGGCCCATTCACGTCCGAGTATCGACTTCACCCCCTCGCCACCGATGGCCGCGGCAACACCGAGGGTGACGTGGGTAAGGATCATGCCCAGCACAAAGGCGCTGCCCATTTGCAGGGCGCGGCGTTGCTCGTGGGCCTTGGTGACATAGGCCAGCATCACCGGGATCGAGGCAAATGACACCGGATTGAAACTGAAAATAAACCCGGCCATAAAACTCAGGCCGATCCCGCTCCAACTGGCCTGCGTCAGGGCGGCCTTGAGGGTCGCGGAACTGAGGTCAAGCTGCGGTATATATAAATAGAGGGCAGCGGTGAAGAGCAGCGCGGCGGTGAGATAAGGACTGGCCTTGGCGGCGCGTTGCAGGAAATTCTGCATCGGTGGTTCGATACCCTTGAGGCCGGTGATGGCCATGGGCAGACTGAATCCACCGGCAAACAGCAGTCCGGCCAATATCGTCAACCAGAGATTTTGCACCGTCAGTGTCAGGCCGATGATCACCACGAACAGGGGCAGGGTACAGGCGGGCAGGGTCAGGCCGAGTTTGATCGATTCGGCAAGCCGACGCTGGTAAGGCAGCAGGCGATAGAATGTTAAGTGTGGTATCGGGATATAAATCACGCGCGACAGCAGGTAGAGCAGGGCCATGGCGCTGAGTATGATACTCGGCTGTTGCGCACCCCAGTGCGGTTGCGGCAGGACCAGCAAGGCCAGCACCAGCAGACCGATACTCAACAGGCTGCGACTCAACCAGACTGCGATCATTTGTTTACAGCAATGGCGTTGCGGTTTGCGATATGCCCTGGCGGTAAACAATGTATGGGTAGCGATAGTACAGGGCTCAAAGAAGGCCAGACTACCCAATACAAAGGCGGCAAGAAGTAGTGTCATGCTCATGCCTGGTCTCGCCGTTCGAGCAATTGCTCGCGTAGTTGTTTGGCAGAGGGCAGGCTGGTGAAACACAGTTCGCCGTCGATGGCGATGGCCGGGGTGGTCAGCACACCAAGATCAACGGCGTAATCCAGTTCATCGAGGATGTTCACCTCGCGCCAGGCATAATGATCTTCACCCAACTCCTCCACCATCTTGCGCAGGGTGGTTTTGGCGTGGCCACACTTGCCACAGCCGGGGGAGGTGAAGATCTCGATGCGGATCATGGCCTTAACCTTCCAGCCAGATCTGTAGCGGCAGGGCGAGGTAGGCGGCAAAGAAGCCGCTGCACCAGGCGATGGCGGCGAGGATCAGCAGGCGTTTATTCCACTTGTCGATACGGCTGCACTGCGCGCCGAGTTGCGGGTCGCTTGGACAACTGCGACCGGGTCGGTAGGACAGCCAGAGGGAGCCAGCGATCAGGATCCCGGCGACCGTAAAGGTGACGGCCTTGTACTTGCCGAGGGTGACTATCCACGGTGCGCTATCGGTGAGGGCTGCGTAGGTGGCGCCCATGCCGAGGCTGACCAGCACGATGGGCAGGCCGCAACACAGCAGGGTGCTCATGGAGGTGAACAAAGCGAGGATCGTCACGCGGCGTTGTTTCTGTGAATCGTCTAATGCCATGGGGTGTCTCACCTATTCCGGTTTGCTCTGGGTGCCGCGGTAGTTGTAACCGGCCTCGGCGATCAGGGCCTTGAATTGTGCGTCCGTGATGTTGGTGCCGGGTTTGACCTGCAGGGTGGCCAGCCCCTTGTCCTGATCGACCTCGACCTTTTCCACGCCATCAAGGGTCTTTAGACGCTTTTTGACATTGTGGGCGCAGAACTGACAGGTCATGCCATCGATCTTGATGACATAGTTGGCGGCCGCCATGGCCGGTAGTTGGCCCAGCAGGCTGAGGCAGCAGATCAGTATAATTTTTTTCATGATTGACTCCAGTTTGAATTACCACACCTTTGACTGACCTGATGCGTCAGGCTCAGGGCAGCGGTATTCGAATAGTCAGGGAGTGTAATAGCTGGAGTCAACTCCAGATCAAGAGGGGGGTGAACAAATTTTCTGGTTTAGCCAGGGAACTTAACCCGCTCTTTAAAGTTATAGATACAAAATAGGTACTTACATTATGCTTGGCATCGCTTAGCCAGGTAGGATTCAGCCAATTTTTTTCCGTAGCAGGCTTATGCGGGGCTTGCGGACGAAAGAGAAAAGGTCTAATTTGTGCTTAACGAACGTTAAGTAAGGAAGGCTATGAAAGCACTAAAGAGCCCGGTCACGGTCACGACACGGGAACATATCTTACGACAGGCCATCACCCTGTTTGCCGCCAGCGGCTATGAGGGGGTGTCGATGCGCCACATTGCCTCCGCGGTGGGCACCAGCGCGGCGGCCCTGTACCATCACTTCCCCGACAAGCCGACGCTTTACCTCGAGGCGATCCGTTTTGCCTTTGCCGACAAGTCCGCCACGTTGCGTGAGGTGATGGCGAAGGAAACCCACCCTGCCGAACGCCTCTACGATTTTATCCGCCGCTTCACGCAAATGGTTTACGCCGATCCGGCATTTTTAAAACTCGTGCATCGTGAATTGCTGGATGGCGACACTGAACGCATGAAAGTGCTGGTCACCCATGTCTTCGCCGAGACGCGTCAAATCCTCAAAGGCCTGATCAGGGAGCTCGCACCGGACTGGGATGAGACCCTGTTGATGACCTCGATCATTGGTCTGGTCATCCATCATTATGAGACCGCGACTTTGCGTAGCTTCCTGCCGGGTTCCCAACCCGGGCATGAAGATCCAGAGACAGTGGCCAGGCACGTTAATCGATTTATTCAACATGCGTTGGGTATTGCCGCACCGGCCGACGAGTGGCCGGATGGGGTAAAGGTATAAAGGCAGTATTAATCTTTCGCCGTTAATATTGCCCGGTTTAAGGCGATCAACACAGGATGCGGGTTGACTATGGTACACATGACAAGATTGCAACAGACTTTGATCGTATTGCTGGCATGCACAACGGTGACGGCATGCGGCAAGAAGGCGACGGACCAGGCCAGGACGGAAAAGATCGTCAATGTCACCAGCGCCAAGGTAATACGTAAGGACCTGCCGGTGACCGAATCCGCCGTGGGCGCCGAGACGGGGGTGGGGATGGCGGAGAGCTATGACCCGACGCATGCCGGCTCGCGCGAGATCCTGATCCGCCTGCCGTATCCGATTCATATCGCCCAGCAATTACACAAAGGCCAGCGTGTTACGCTGAATAATTTCGGTGAAGTGGAGACCGTCACCGGTTCCATCAATGCAATCCGCCCCGCGCTCGACACCACCACCCAGACCCGCGAGGTGATCGTGCGGGTTGAGAAGGCCGGGCGTTGGCTGCCGCGGGGCAGCGTGCGCGGTGAGGTCGTGTTGAACATCCATGTCAATGCCCTGGTGGTGCCGGAAACGTCACTGGTTATCCGCCCGGCGGGCACAGTCGCCTACGTCATTCAGGGCGATGCGGTGCGTGAACGCGTGGTCAAGACCGGCCTGGAGCGCAAGGGCGTGGTGGAGATCCTTTCCGGTCTGGAGGCCGGTGAGACCGTTGCCAATGACGGCGCGGCCCTGCTGAGCGAGGGTGGCAAGGTCAAGGTCCAGGGAGATACACCATGACCCTGCCCGAGTTTGCGATTCGCCGTCACGTCCTGACCCTGATGATCAGCCTGGTGCTGATTATCTATGGCGTGATCGGTTTGCAGCGACTGGGGGTCGATAAATTCCCGGTTATCGAGTTTCCTGCCATCGCGGTCGTGACCATCCTGCGGGGCGCCGATCCGGAGATCGTTGATAAAAATATTACCGACGTTTTGGAAGAGGCGGTCAACCAGGTGCCGGGCGTCAAGTCGATCACCTCCAATTCGTCCCTCGGCGTGTCGGTGATCGGTGTCGAGTTTGAACTGGAAAAGAATATCGATGTCGCCTATCAGGAGACCAAGGCCAAGATCGACAGCATCATCAACCTGTTGCCGGATGGCACCGACCCGCCGGTAGTGCGCAAGGTCGAGGTGGGGGCGACCGCCGTGGTGTGGTTGGCCCTGCAGGGCAATCGCTCGTTACAACAGTTGAATACCTATGCGGACGAGGTGATCAAGCCGCGTCTCGAATCACTCAACGGCGTCGGCCAGGTGCAGATTGGCGGTGAACTCAAGCGCACCATTCGCATCTGGCTGGATAACGAGCGCCTGCACGCCTACAAACTGGTGGGGACCGATGTATTGCAGGCCTTTGGCAAGGAGCATATCGCCCTGCCCGGCGGTTTCCTCGGCAGCGAGTCGAAGGAACTGCTGGTGAAACTGGATGCGGAATTTGACAGCGTCAAGAATATGCGCAAACTGATCGTCGCCTATCGACAGGGGGCGCCGGTCTACCTGGAGGATGTGGCCACGGTAGAGGACGGCCTGGAGGATTTGCGTAAAACCGCGCGCTTTAACGGCCAGCCGGCGGTGGGTCTTGGCATCATCAAGGCCACCGGCGCCAATACCGTCGCGGTGGTGGATGCGGTGAAGGCGCGGGTGAATAAAGAGATACTTCCGCAATTGCCGCCGGGCATGCAACTGACTGTGGCCTCGGATGATTCGATCAGTATCCGCGGCTCCATCACTTCGCTACGGGAACACCTGGTGCTCGGCACGCTGTTCGCGGCCCTGATGGTGTTGATCTTCCTGAAGAGTATGCGTTCGACCCTGATCATCGGCACCGCGATCCCGGTGTCGTTGATGGCAACCTTCGCCGTGATGTATTTTGCCGGCTTTACCCTCAATAAGGTCACCCTGTTGGGGATGCTGTTACTGGTCGGGGTGGTGGTGGACGACGCCATCGTGGTGCTGGAAAACGTCTTCCGGCACCAGGAAGAGGGGCATGAAAACCGCGTCACGGCGGCCCGCGCCGGTGCCAATCAGGTGGTGTTTGCCGTACTGGCCTCGACCCTGACCCTGGTGTCGATCTTCCTGCCGGTGGTATTTATCAGCGGCATCCTCGGTAAGTTCCTCGGTTCCTTCGCGCTGGTGGTGGTGATCGGCCTGTTGGCGTCGCTGTGGGTTTCGCTGACCCTCACGCCGATGCTCTGCGCCCGTTTTCTGGTCATCCCCAAGGAGCACGGCAAACTGTATAAACGGGTGGAGAGCGCCCTGTCGGGTATCGACACGACCTATCGCCGCCTGCTGGAGTTCGCCATCACCCGCCGCTGGACCGTGCTGTTGATCTCCCTGTTGATCGTCGTGTCGAGCAGCATGGCCTTCAAGTTCGTCGGCAAGACCTTTGTGCCGCGTGAGGATGTCAGCCAGTTCGTCATCCGCTTCGAGACGCCGCTCGGATCGAATTACCACTATACCGTGGCCAAGCTGCAAGAACTTGAGAAGGTCCTGCACACATACCCGGAAATCCAGGGTTACTTCTCCGCCATCGGCCTGGACACCTCGAGCCAGGTCAACTCCGGCGTCATCTCGGTCAGTATGGTCGCCAAGGATCAGCGGCGGCGTTCGCAGGATGCCGTGATGCAACAACTGCGTGTCGACCTGAACCGGATCCCGGGTATCTCGGCCTTCCCCTCGATCCTCTCGCCGGTCGGCGGGCAGCGCGGTGAGCCTTTGCAATTCGCGATTACGGGCCCCGACGTCAAGGTGATCGATCGACTGACGGATAAAATGATGGAACAGCTCGGTGCGATCAAGGGCATGGGCAAACTGAACAAGGGCCTGCAACTGAACCTGCCCGAGGTCCGGCTGACACTGGACCGCGAGCGGGCGGCGCAATTGGGGATCAGCGCGCAGGATATCGCCCGGACCTTGAGCATCATGACCGGTGGACTGGATGTGGCCGACTTCAAGGCGCAGAACCAGCGTTACAAGATCCGCCTGCAACTCAAGGCTGATGCGCGCACGAACATCGATGACCTGAAGACGATCTATATCAAGAACAAGGACCGGGAACTGGTGCGGCTCGACAGTCTGGTCAAGTTCGAGAAGGACCTCGGCCCCGCCGTCATCACCCGCCGCAATCGCAACTATGCGGGCTTCATCTACGGTGACCTGGAAGGCCTGCCCTTGGGGGACGCCACCACGGCGGTGAAACGTTTCGCCGCGGAGATGCTCCCCGCCGGTTACGGCATCGCCTTTACCGGCCAGGCGGAGGAGTTCGCCAAGACCGGGGGCTATGTGGTGTTCGCCTTCGGCATGGCGCTGATCATGGTGTATATGATCCTGGCCAGCCAGTTCAATCGCATCGTGCAGCCTTTGGTGATCATGATCGCCCAACCCCTGGCGATCATCGGCGGCGTCACGGCCCTGTTGATCTTCGGCGAGACGCTCAATCTGTTTTCCATGATCGGCATGATCCTGTTGATGGGGCTGGTGGCGAAGAACTCTATTCTGCTGGTGGACCTGACCAATCACCTGCGCGGACAGGGCATGGATATCCAGTCCGCCCTGCGCGAGGCCTGCCCGAGGCGGTTGCGGCCGGTGCTGATCACCTCACTGACCATCATCGCCGCCATGTTCCCCGCCGCGTTGGGCTACGGTCCCGGCGCGGAGACCAACCGCCCACTGGCGGCGGTGATTATCGGTGGCGTGGTGTCATCGACACTGCTGACCCTGATCGTGGTGCCGGCGGCGTATTCCCTGGTCGAAGGCTGGCTGGCGCGGCATTTCAAAACACATTCGGATATGGAGTCCTGACATGGCAATCCTGAAGAGGGTGCAGCGCCCTGTTATTGCTGTCCTGCTGCTGTTTATTATGCAGGGCGGGCCGCAGGCGGCCGATCTGCATGAGATCTATCAACTCGCCAAGTCCAACGACAGCCTGTGGGCGATGGCGCAATCGCGCTATCAGGCCGATGTCGAAAAGGGCCCGCAGGCCGGCGCCTTGTTATTACCGTCTATCGGTTTGTCGGCCAGCTACGGTCAGAACCAGGATAGTTTAACGGTCCCGACCATGCATGTTGATGGCACGTTCGACTACAACACCACCGCTTATCGCCTGTCGGTTGTGCAGCCAATCTATAACAAACCGATCTTCGCCGGCTACAAAGAGGGGCAGTTCTCGGTCAGGGCCGCGGAACACAATTTCGCCCTGGCCCGTGCCGACTTGATCTACAAAACCAGCGAGGCCTATCTCGGGGTGCTGTCCGCCCAGGATGCCCTGCATACCGCCAGCAGCAACGAACAGGCGGTCCAAAAACGACTCGGCCTGATCCAGCGAAATTTTCAGGTGGGCAGCGCCACCAGCATCGATGTGCAGGAGGCCAGGGCGCGCTATGACCTGAGCGCCTCACAGACGATACAGGCACGGAACCAGTTGCATCAGGCACAACAGGTGTTGCGGGTGATCATCAATACAGAACCCCCACCCCTGCACGGCATGCACCGGGATAAACCCCTGCCGCCACCGGCGGGCGATGACCTGGATAAACTGGCACAAGCCGCGGCCAGGGAAAACTACGGGGTGCTGGCCACCGAGCAGCTGTTGCAAGTCGCCGAACTGGAGGTCGAGCGTCGCCGCGGCGGTCATTATCCCGCACTGGATCTGGTCGCCTCCCATTCCTACACGGATTCGGGTGGCAACATCTTCGGTAATCCCAGCACCACCTCCTCCAACCAGGTGGTGTTGCAAATGAACGTACCGCTGTATCAGGGAGGACGGGTTGACTCACAGGTTCGCGAGGCCCTGGCGAATCGCAATGAACTGCGTGACCGGCTGGAGCAGCAACGGCGTCTGGTGGGCCAACAGACGCGTGATATCGGCATGACCCTGGTAAATGAATATACGCGGATCAAGACCCTGCAAGGGGCGCTGGAGTCCAACGAAAAGGCACTCCAGGCCACCATCCTGGGGTTTGAAAAGGGCTTGCGCAGCGGCCTTGATGTATTGAACGCCCAGCAGCAACTGACCCTGACCCGCCTGTCGTTATCACAGGGCCGGTATGCCTATCTACTGGCGCGTCTGCGTCTCAAGCTGGTGCAGGGGGTGATCACCGAACAGGACCTGGACGAGATCAACCGCCTGCTGGGTTAATGCCAGCCCCATGACGCAGGGCAATCGAGTTAACCGGCCAGCCAGGCCAGGGGCAGGCCCCGGCCCCAGCCCCAGCCGATACCGGCCAGCTTGCGAATGCCATAGTTCCTGATCAACAGGGGCAACAACACCAGGCCGGCCGTGGTATAACGCAAGGCATTCAGATCATAAGCGCTCAGGCCGGACTGGATGCTATAGCGCGAGGCGACAAAGTTGGCGGCATACAGGGCCATGGCCGCCAGTGCCGCGAGGATGCCCAGCCACACAGTGGTGGTCGAAGGGGTGTCGGTCGTCATATCCATATTCTGATTATTGTATCCGGTTGTAATGTAACAGGAATTCACAGTTTGACCGTGTGAAGCGGGTGATATGGTGCTATTCAATCAGTTAGATCTATTTACCGCTAAATTTTTTCTGCGCTAAGTCGCTGTAATAAAACCAACTTACAAGGAAGTTCACCTTGCCATGATATGGCTCAAAAATTATAATATTAGCAAATATTAATATACCTGATTGGTTCACTCAGGAATCGTCAGGATTTTTTTTGGCTTCAAGAAATTGAATGAAAAGAGGCAACAAATGGCCAACGCAACAGTAACAACCGAACAGTATAACTACGACATCGTGCGTAGCTTTACGATCATGACCGTTGTCTGGGGTGTATTGGGCATGCTGGTCGGGGTGTACATCGCCTCCGAACTGGCATGGCCACTCCTCAACTTCGATAATCCCGCAATCACCTTCGGACGCCTGCGTCCGGTGCACACCACCCTGGTCATTTTTGGCTTCGGCGGCAGTGCACTGTTTGCAACCTCTTATTATGTGGTGCAGCGTACCTGTCAGGTGCGCCTGTGGGGGGCCGGTCTGGCCAGGTTCACCTTCTGGGGCTGGCAACTGGCCGTGGGTCTGGCCGCTGTTTCCTACATGCTGGGTTACACCCAGGCCCGTGAATACGCGGAAATGGTCTGGCCGATCGATCTGTTGATCGCCGTGACCTGGGTCGCCTACCTGGTGGTCTATGTGATGACCCTGGTGAATCGCAGCCAGCCACACATCTATGTCGCCAACTGGTTCTTCGTCGCCTTTATCCTCGCCACCGCCC
>JAHEDB010000046.1 GCA_024641465.1 Chromatiales bacterium
CTTAAAATCACAGCATCGCGTAGTGATTCACTTTGAAAAACAAAACACCACCCTCACCCTAGCCCTCTCCCTGAGGGAGAGGGAATAAATCGACCGACAACAACCGATCGATATCCAAACTTTCCACCATCGCCGCCGCCAACCGATCCATCTCCCTCTCCCGCATCGCCCGGTAATCCGGCGTCACCACCTCCGCCAGCCCTGCCCATTTCAACAGCGCATCACACGCCAGACGATTCTCAAACAGACCATGCAGATAAGTCCCAAGTATCAGACCATCCTCTGACATAACACCATCACAACCACTACCAAGCATGACCGCCGGTTGTCCCAGCGCAGGACCGCTGCTGATGCCCATGTGGATCTCGTATCCATCAACTGGAGCATTATCCAGTGCCAGCTTGCCGCTGACGCGGGTGAGCTGTTTGTTTTCCTGTAGCGTGGTCTGCATGTCGAGCAGGCCGAGGCCTGCCACGGATGCAACATCACTTTCCAAACTGTGGGGATCATTGATGCTGTTGCCCAGCATCTGGAAGCCGCCGCAGATGCCGATCAGCTTGCCGCCGTAGCGCAGGTGTTTGTTGATCGCCGTTGCCCAGCCCTGTTGCTTTAACCAATCGAGATCGCTGGCGACGCTTTTGCTGCCGGGCAGGATGATAAGATCGGCTGGCGGAATGGTTTGCCCCGGGCCGATGAACTGGAAATCGACCTGGGGGTGATGACGCAGGGGATCGAAGTCGGTGTGATTACTGATGCGCGGCACGGCCGGGGTGATGACTTTAATCTTATGATTGGTATGTTCGGTGATGGCGTGGAGATTCAGCGCATCCTCCGCCTCGATGTGCAGGCCGTGCAGATAGGGCACCACGCCAAGCACCGGGATGCCGGTCTGTTGTTCGAGCCAGTCGAGGCCGGATTGCAACAGACTGATGTCGCCACGAAAGCGGTTGATGATGAAACCCCTGACCCGTCGGCGTTCGCTTTCAGACAGGCAGGCCAGGGTGCCGATCAGGTGGGCGAACACCCCACCGCGATCGATGTCGGCCACCAGCACCACCGGGCAATCGACCCGTTCCGCGAAGCCCATGTTGGCGATGTCCTTGTCGCGCAGGTTGATCTCGGCGGGACTGCCGGCGCCCTCGACGATGACCCAGTCATATTGCGCACAGAGACGGCGGTGGGAGTCGAGCACCGCCTGCATGGCGGTGGTCTTGTAGTCGTGATAGGCCACGGCCTGCATGGTGGTGAGGGCCTTGCCGTGGATGATCACCTGCGCGCCCTGGTCGGTGGTGGGTTTGAGCAGCACCGGGTTCATGTCGGCATGGGGTTCAAGGCCGCAGGCCGCGGCCTGCACCGCCTGGGCCCGGCCGATCTCACCCCCCTCCGGGGTCACGGCGCTATTGTTGGCCATGTTCTGCGGTTTGAACGGTGCAACCCTTTCACCGCGTTGTTTAAGAATGCGGCACAGGCCGGTCACCATGATGCTCTTGCCCGCATCGGAGGTGGTGCCCTGGATCATTATCGTCTTTGTCATGGGGGTGGATTTTGGCATGTCAGGTCGGCCAGTGGTACCGGCAGATGCGCATCGGTAAATACGTTAAACTATTAGGATGCCTCTCATTCACGCCTTGACCGTCCTTATTGCTGTCTTTCTGGATTACCTGCTGGGTGAACCAAAACGCTGGCATCCCCTGGCCGGTTTTGGTCGGCTGGCGGTACTGGCCGAAGGTATCCTGTACGGCGCCCGCCGCCCACCACCGACCTGGCTACGCTTCGCCGGGCTATTGGCATGGGCGTTGTTGATTATTCCCCTGGTACTGCTGGTCTGGTGGCTGAGTCGTTTCGCCTGGTTGCATTATGTGCTGGGGGTGGTCCTGCTCTATCTGGCGTTGGGGGCGCAGAGTCTCGGCCAGCATGCCCGTCAGGTGGCCTATGCCCTTCAGCAGGGTCATTTACCCGCCGCCCGACAACAGGTCGGCATGATGGTCAGTCGTGACACGGCGGCGCTGGATGAAACGGCGGTGACCCGCGCCGCCATCGAGTCGGTACTGGAAAACGGTTGCGATGCGGTGTTCGGCGCCCTGTTCTGGTTTGTGCTGCTCGGTGCCCCCGGCGTGGTGCTGTACCGGCTGGCCAACACCCTCGACGCCATGTGGGGCTATCGCAATGAACGCTATCTGTACTTCGGCTGGGCGGCGGCGCGGCTCGACGATCTGCTCAACTGGGTCCCGGCCCGGCTGACCGCACTTACCTATATATTGGTGGGCAACAGCCGACAGGGCTGGCGCTGCTGGCAACAACAGGCCAAGTCCTGGTACGGCCCCAATCCCGGGGTGGTCATGTCCAGCGGTGCGGGGGCCCTCAACCTGACCCTGGGTGGACCCGCCCCCTATCACGGCCTGCTCAAGGAGCGCCCCCTGCTGGGTAGCGGCCCCGCACCGCAGGTGGCGGATATCGAACGCAGTGTATTGTTTATCCAGCGCGGCCAGTGGCTGTGGCTGGCGGTGATCTTTTTCGGGAGTTGGCTGATTGCTTAAACACGGTGGAAATCTACGACGGGCTGCCGCCCAATACGGCATCCCCCTCGAGCAGTGGCTGGACCTGTCGACCGGCATCAATCCCAATGGCTGGCCGGTGCCGATCATCCCTGCTGCGAGCTGGCAACGACTGCCCGAGGAAAATGATGGACTGGAGGAGGCGGCCTGCGCCTATTACCAGGCGCATGATATTCTGCCCATGGCCGGTTCCCAGGCCGCCATCCAGACCCTGCCCCTGCTGCGCCCGACCGGTACGGTGGGCATGCTGTCCCCGGCCTATGCCGAACATGAATTTAACTGGGCCCGTTACGGCCACACGGTCCTGCCGCTGTCCGGTGAAGAGATCGATTTGCGCCTGCCGGAGCTGGATGTGCTGTTGCTGGTCAATCCGAACAATCCCACCGGGCAACGCTGGTCGGTCGAGCAATTACTCGACTGGCACCGGCAACTGGAGGCGCGCGGCGGCTGGCTGGTGGTGGACGAGGCCTTTATGGACTGCACACCACAGGACAGTCTGGCGCCCTATACGGATCGCCCCGGCCTGCTGGTGTTACGCTCGCTGGGAAAATTCTTTGGCCTGGCCGGGGCGCGCTGCGGCTTTGTATTGGCCGAGCCCCTGTTGCTGGACAGGTTATGTGATCTGTTGGGGCCCTGGACGGTGAGTGGTCCGGCACGCGAGGTGGCGCGACTTGCCTTACTGGATACGGCGTGGCAAACCACGACCCGGCAATCCTTGAGTGAACAAGGCGAGCGTTTAAAGCAGTTGTTAAACTGCTATAGTTTAACTCCTGACGGAGGCACCACGCTTTTTCAATGGCGACAACAACCGGAGGCGCGAGCCATCCATCAGGTCCTGGCGCAACAGGGGATCTGGACACGCTACTTTGCCCAGCCGACCAGTTTGCGTTTTGGCCTGCCGGCGACGGAACAACAGTGGCAAGAGCTGCAACAGGCACTGAACAATTTAAAACAACGAGAACAGATGAATGAAACAATGGCGCGTCAGTAATAAATTTATAGCTTGTTTGGCTTTTCTTACACTGTCCCTGCCGTTACAGGCGCAGATGGTGTTTACCGATGATCAGGGTAACAAGATCATTCTGGCCAGACCCGTCACACGTATCGTCAGTCTGGCGCCGCACATTACCGAAAACCTGTTTGCCGCCGGCGCCGGTAAATATATCGTCGGGGTGGTGACCTATAGTGACTACCCGCCGGCAGCTAACAAAATCAAACAGATTGGCAGCTACAAAAAACTCGATGTCGAGGCCATCGTCGGCCTGCAACCGGATCTGGTCGTGGCCTGGGGTGCGGGCAATGACAAGCAACAGATCGAACAATTAAAAAAACTCGGTCTGACGGTGTATATCGATGATCCAAGAAAGATCCAGGATATCGCCGATGCCATCGAGGAATATGGTCGCATGACCAACAACATGCACAAGGCGATCGTCGTCGCCAAGGAGTTTCGACTCCGCTACCGCGACATCTGGCAAACCTATTCCAAGCGCACCAAACTGCGCGGTTTTTATCAGGTATGGAACAAACCCCTGATTACCATCAATGGTCAGCATCTGATCAGCGATGTGATGCGTATCTGTGGCATAGACAATATGTATGCCGATATGACCGACCTGGCGCCGCGCATCAGTGTTGAATCGGTGATCGAAAAAGACCCGCAGATCATTATCGCCAGCGGCATGGGCGAGGCCAAACCCGAGTGGCTGGATGACTGGCGCAAGTGGAAGACGATCCAGGCGGTTAAATATAACAACCTGTTTTTCATCCCGCCGTCGATCATTCAGCGCCACGCACCGCGCGTGCTGGATGCGGCGGAACAATTATGTAAACAGGCACAAACGGCCAGGGAAAACTTCACGAAGCCGGTCACTCAATCTATTGGCAAGTAGGCATGTCCGGGCACGACTCATTTGCCGATCACTTTTCTGAACGGGCGACCGGCTATGCGCAATACCGACCCGGCTACCCCGCTGAACTATTCGCCTACCTGGCCGGGATCAGCCCGGCCAGAGACACGATATGGGATTGCGCCACCGGTTCGGGACAGGCCTCACGACAGTTCTCTCACTACTTCGATACCGTCATTGCCAGCGATGCCAGTGCTGCACAAGTCAGTAAGGCGGCGCAAACACCGCGAATGTCTTTTCTGTGTTGTCTGGCCGAGCAGACACCGTTTCGCGACCAATCATTTGATCTCATTAGCGTCGCCCAGGCCCTGCACTGGTTTGATCTCGAGCGTTTTTATGCCGAGGTCAGGCGTCTGCTCAAACCACGCGGCGTGTTGGCCGTGTGGAGCTATGGCCTGATGCACATCAGCCCGGCCATCGACGCCATCGTCAAGCATTTATACACGGACATCGTCGGACCCTACTGGCCGTTTGAACGCCGACTGGTCGAAAACGGTTACCGCGACCTGGCCTTTTCCTTTAATGAACTGACACCACCACTGTTTGCCATGCACGCCGACTGGTCCGTCGACCACCTGCTCGGATATCTATCAACCTGGTCGGCCGTCAAACGCTACATGGAAGACCGGCATGACAATCCCGTGCAACAGATCCAACATGAATTAATCACCGCCTGGGGCGCTCAGGCAACCCGCACCATCCGGTGGCCGCTGGCGCTACGCGTGGGCACCCTTTGAGTAAAAAACCTTAAGGATCCTCTATTTCATTAAGGTAGGGTGCGCCCTGCGCACCGAAAGTTGGAATGGTGCGTGAGACGCACCCTACAGCCTATGGTTCGAGCATGCCTTAATTAATCCCTGTTTAAAGCGGTTGTATTTCCCAAGCACTGCCTCTCAAGAAAGCCTTACCCGGTCCGCTAGTGGTTTTAATCAGGCCAGCTAACATGGAGACCGGGACTCGGTAAATCGTATGGCAATACTTATTGAAGACACCTCGGCACCCTTAATCACGGAATATATCCCAAGCCTCGAACAGGTCAACGACCCGAATTTCTGGTTGCAACTCAATCCCCATTTCACCATCACCCCCGCCGGCAGTCAGGACAAGATCGCCCCCCTGCCGATCGAGGTCACGACCGAGATGATGGGTTATCTGCGCAGCGATGGTTATATACAGCTGGACAATATTATCTCCTCCAAAATGGTCAGCAACCTGCGCAAAGGAATTCTGGCGTTGCGCGCCAAGGGCATCAATCCCAGCTTTGTGTTTGTGTATGATGAATTCTGGACCATCTCACGTCAGCTCAGTCGTCTATTGACACCGGTGTTGGGTGAGACCTATCAGCAGCTACCCGATTTCTGGGCCTGGTATCTGGACCCGCAACGCGAGGATGCCGGTTGGGAACCCCATCGTGATCGCATCCATGGAGAACCCATTTACCCCGACGGCATGCCGAAAAGCGTCACGGTGTGGATCGCCCTCACCGACGCGACGCCGCTGAATGGCTGCATCTATATGCTGCCGGCCCATCTCGATGATGACTACTTCAATTTCAAAACCCGCGAGACCAATGTCAATGCCCACGGCATCCGCGCCCTGCCGGCCTCGGCCGGTACCCTGTTGATGTGGAATCAGCGCGTCGTACACTGGGGCGGTACCAGCAGCAGCCGCACCCACGAACCGCGTATCAGCATGGCGATAGAGTTTCAACGCGCCGATGTGCCGCCGTTCAACACCCCGATGATCAAGGCGCCGGAGGCATTACTGCCGTTCGACATCCGCCTGATGCTGATCGCCAAACAGTTCTCGCAATATAACCATATGTACAAACTGTCACCGGGACTGGCGGAGTTGGCGAACAGCATTCTGGATTAGGCTAAGCATCTCGGCACAACTAAAAATATAAAAACCTTTTCACCGCCAAGACGCCAAGGCACCAAGAAAAGAATTTTTCTTTTGGTGAATGGTTATTCGACACCTTGGATGCATTCATCGTGTTTTACGAAATCAGCCACTTTTCTAAAAAGATAATTTACCTGCACCCAATGTAGAAACACTTTTATGTGTTTTTCTTGGTGCCTTGGCGTCTTGGCGGTGATCTTTTTTATTTTTTTTGATTGATCTCCCGCAACTTTGGCACTGCCAGACCGGCTTCATCGGCATGGCTTATCGCACGCGCCAGACGCCCCGACGCTGAACGGCCCATGCACTTGTGCTCAAGATCGCCCTTGATGCCTTCGACCATCCCTTCGATCAGTTTTTCCCGATCGTGTTTACGGCCGGTCAGCCACTCCTGAATATCGATCACCTCGTTGGCGATCTCGCGCGCCAGGGCCTCGTGTTTGTGCCACAGGTCATCGACGTTGCCACCGACCACCAGGCCGGCGATATTGGTCGTCAGGATGTAGACGTTTTTGCGTACCAGTTCAAATTCCAGTTGCTGTTGGTTTTGCAATTCCCAACAGGGGATGTCCAGTGCATTCAGCGCGGCCTCCAGCACGACAGCGCGCGGACCATAGATCGGTGATGGCACCAGCACCTTAAAATCCTGGCCCTTTTTCTTTTCGAACCAGACCGAGACCACGGTCGGGGTTTTAATCGCATGCGCCTGCCAGTCACGCGGCAGTAATTCGTTTTGTAACAGACCAAGGTGGTTTCGCCAGTTGGCCGGGATCTTTGCCAATGTCGAGTGGAGGTCGTTTTCACCCACCGCCAGCAATACCAGATAGGGTTCGGGGAGGACGTGGGCCATGGCCGCCATATCCGTCTGGCGTGTCACCGGATAGACGGGATGGCCGCAACGTAACAAACCACGGGTAAAGACCCCGCCCATTTCACCGATCCCGATAACGACCACAGGTTCTTTCATTGATTCATCCTCCCGAAAACAACTGTTTTACTCATATTAAGCATATTAGAAAATAATAATTGACTAAGATCAATGCAGGTCAAAAATTGTCTGGTTCTACACAATTCCTACATTAAAGATAAATATGCGAGTATTAGCTAACACAATGAGCATTGTCCTGTAAAACAGGGTAGGATTCTGCCACCTCACAATAACTAACCTCGAAGGGGGAAGTAATAATGTCCACTGGTTTGATGTTTGCGTTAATCGCCTCGTTTATCGCCATAGGCTATGGGGTCGTCACGATCTCCGGCCTCATGAAGCGATCACCAGGCAACGAAGAGATGCAGAGGATCTCCCTGGCAATCCAGGAAGGCGCCTCCGCGTATCTGAAGCGTCAGTATGTAACCATCGGTATCGTTGGTGTCGTACTGGCAGTCCTGATTGCCATTTTCCTGCATATGGAAACCGCCGTCGGTTTCGCCATCGGCGCCGTGTTCTCCGGTCTGGCTGGCTTTATCGGTATGAACGTTTCCGTGCGCTCCAATGCCCGTACCGCTGAAGCGGCCCGTGGCGGTCTGAACGCCGGACTGCAGGTCGCCTTCCGCGGCGGCGCCATCACCGGCATGCTGGTGGTCGGCCTTGGCCTGTTGGGCGTAGCCGGTTACTACATGATCCTGAAACAGATGGGTTCACACGACCCGCTGCACGCCCTGGTCGGTCTGGCCTTCGGTGGTTCATTGATCTCCATCTTCGCCCGTCTTGGTGGCGGTATCTTCACCAAGGGTGCAGACGTCGGCGCCGACATCGTCGGTAAGGTCGAAGCCGGTATCCCGGAAGATGACCCCCGTAACCCGGCCGTTATCGCCGATAACGTGGGTGACAACGTAGGTGACTGCGCCGGTATGGCCGCTGACCTGTTCGAAACCTACGCCGTAACCATCGTCGCGACCATGCTCCTGGGTGGTCTGCTGATGAAGAGCATGGGTGAGACAGCCATCGTTTATCCGCTGGCCCTCGGTGGTGCTTCTATCATTGCCTCCATCATCGGTACCTTCTTCGTCTCCATCAAAGAAGGCGGCAAGATCATGAACGCCCTGTATCGTGGTTGTATTGTCTCTGCGGTGATTTCCGCGGTGGCCTTCTACTTCATTACTGATGCGATGATGGGTAATAACGGTACCTACACAACCATGCAGCTGTTTGGCTCCTCCCTGGTGGGTCTGGTGCTGACCGTGGCAATGATTGTCATTACCGAATACTACACCGCGACAGAATACTCGCCGGTACGTCACATTGCCGAAGCCTCCACTACAGGTGACGGTACCAACGTTATCGCCGGTCTGGGTGTCTCCATGAAGTCAACCGCCCTGCCGGTACTGGCCGTGTGTCTGTCTATCTGGACCTCACATTACCTGGCGGGTCTGTACGGTATCGCGATTGCCGCAACCTCCATGTTGTCCATGACCGGTATCATCGTTGCACTCGACGCCTACGGTCCTATCACCGACAACGCCGGTGGTATCGCCGAAATGGCCGATCTGCCTGCCGACGTACGCGTGACCACGGATGCACTGGATGCGGTGGGTAACACCACCAAGGCCGTCACCAAGGGCTACGCCATCGGTTCCGCCGGTCTGGCCACCCTGGTACTGTTCGCCGATTACACCACCAGCCTGCAACAGCATGCCGGTGGTATGGCGATCAAGTTTGACCTGTCCAACCACATGATCATCATTGGTCTGTTCATCGGCGGTCTGATCCCTTACCTGTTTGGCGCCATGGCCATGGAAGCGGTAGGTCGTGCAGCGGGCGGTATCGTCAATGAAGTGCGTCGTCAGTTCAAAGAGATGCCCGGCATTATGGACCGTACCCAGAAGCCTGATTACTCCGCCGCGGTGGATATGCTCACCCGGGCCGCCATCAAGGAAATGGTAATACCTTCACTGTTACCTGTACTGGTACCGATTGTGGTTGGTCTGACCCTGGGTAAAGAAGCCCTCGGTGGTGTCTTGATTGGTACCATCGTTACCGGTCTGTTCGTGGCCATTTCCATGACCACCGGTGGTGGCGCATGGGATAACGCCAAGAAATACATCGAAGACGATAACTACGGCGGTAAAGGTTCCGATGCCCACAAGGCAGCGGTAACCGGTGATACAGTCGGCGATCCCTACAAGGATACCGCCGGTCCTGCTATCAACCCGCTGATCAAGATTATGAATATCGTGGCCCTGTTGATGGTGCCACTGCTGTAATCAATCTTTGATTGTTGTAACAAAGAACAGGCGTCCGCAAGGGCGCCTGTTTTTTTATGCCCGAAATAAATTCCGCGGCACCCTATCCCTTATTCATCGATCACAAAACTCAACACCTCATCGATATTCGCGGCTCCTGCCGCGATCATCACCAGGCGGTCCAGCCCCAGGGCCACCCCGGCGCAGTCCGGCATGTACGGCAAGGCCGCCAGCAGTTTTTCATCCAGCGGCACGGCGGGTTTGCCCAGTTTCTGTCGCTGGGCCAGGTCATGCTCGAAGCGTCGGCGCTGCTCCCCGGCATCGGTCAGTTCATGGAAGCCATTGGCCAGTTCCAGGCCGTTGATATACAGCTCAAACCTCTCTGCCACTGGCGGCTCATCAGGTCGTATTCGCGCCAAAGCGGCCTGGCTGGCGGGGAAATCGAGGATAAACACCGGTGTATTCGCCGGCAGGCGGGGTTCGACAAAGTGGCTCATGACGAGCTGTAGCCATTCATCCCGGTCCTGTTCGAGCGAGGAGACATCCAGGCCCTGTTGTGTGGCGTAATCTCGCAGTTGCCCGGTATCGATAACAAAGGGGTCCAGCCCGAGGGTCTCCTGCCAGGCCTGGCGGTAGGTCCAGAAACAGCTCTGCTCCAGGCGGACATGCTCGGTCAGACATTTGCGCACCAGTTCATCGACCTCCAGCATGAGCTGCCGATGGTCATAGCCGGGGCGATACCACTCCAGCATGGTGAACTCGGGGTGGTGGTGACGACCCCGTTCACCGTAACGGAATACCCGGCTGAGCTGGTAGATCGGCCCACTACCGGCGGCCAGCAAGCGCTTCATGGCATATTCGGGTGAGGTTTGCAGATAGAGCGGCCCGGCGTGATCCACCCAGTAACTTTGCAGGCTGTCGATATGCGGGTCGCTTGTCCCGGCCTGAGCCAGGATGGGGGTCTCGACCTCGAGCACCCCGCGGGCATCAAAAAAGGCCCG
>JAHEDB010000434.1 GCA_024641465.1 Chromatiales bacterium
CCTGGCAGAACTTCACATACTAGCACTGGAATAATTCTAATAATCCCATAACGTAACAGGAGCTTGTCATGCACAGACGAGAATTTCTCAAGTTCAGTGGGGCAGGGATGGCCACGACCGTGTTAGGCGGAGTCGGACTGATCGGTTGGCAGCCGCGCGCACATGCGGTTACCGTAAATAAAACGTTCTATATCAACCAGGGTGTCGCGACCATGATCGACGGCACCGATGTGTTTTTCAAAGGATTCAGCAGCAGCCCGGGTGTCGTCAACGTACCCGGTGAACTGATCACCACCGATACGGGTAAAGCCTTGCAGGAAGGTGATACCGTTAATATGACGATTCACAATACGCTCTCCACCACCCACAACTTCACCATCGACGGCGTGGTCAATAAAAGCATTCCCGCGCGACAAAGCCTGAGCTTTTCCTTTGTGGTGAACAAATGGGGCTCGTATCTCTATTACGATAGCCGCAATGCGCCTTATAACCGCCTGGTGGGTCTGCACGGCGGCATGGCGGTGATGCCCAAGGGCAGCAGCAATCAGCTCTATCCCGGCAGCCTTACCTTTGTGCAGCAGTATTGCTGGATCTTCAGTGAAATCGATCCTGTCTGGCACGATGCGGTTCGACAGGGTCGTACCCCAAGCACGGCCTATGTCCCTCGCTATTTTACCCTCAATGGTCTGGGCGGTCGTCCACCCGGGGCACCGGGGGCGCATGATCCCAATATCGATGCCATTACCGATCCTCGTTCCGCCCTGCACGGTCATATCGGCACCCGTACCCTGGTACGCATGTTCAATGTTGGTATGGCGGACCAGTCGGTGCATGCCCACGGCAACCACATGGAGTGGCTGACCCTGAACGGTCAGATTCGCCCCGATGTGTGGAAAAAAGATTGTCTCTATCTGGATGGCAAGATGGGCCGCATTGATTCTATCTACCCCTTCGAGGTACCGCCGGATTCCTGGCCACTGGCCAAGACCTCGACCTATCCCATGCACCTACATACCGAGATGTCGCAAACCGCGGCCGGCGGTTATTACATGTTTGGCGCCATGACCGATATCTATTTCGAATAAGGGGAGATGAATCATGTTTAATGTATTAGAAAAACATCGGCTGATGATGGGTATGAGCAGTGGCGGTGGTAGTGGCGGCGGCGGTGGTATGGGCGCCGCCTGCTATGTCTACCCCGATACCCCGGCCACGCCCGGTATCGTTACGCCCAATGTGGTATATGACCGCAGTGTCTATATGAACGGTTCCATGACCATGGACGATGGCAAGGTGGTGCCCATTTGGGGCTTTACCGACACCGCTGCCGGGCAGATGGGTGGTATGGATGCCAGCGGGCCATTCCCTTCACCGGCCATGCGTATGAATGTGGGCACCATCGTGCACACCCGTCTGACGGTACCGATGATGAACGGTATTCATACCATTCACCATCACGGCATCGAACCCTCTGATCACGCCGATGGCGTCGGCCATATCACCTGGGATGTGAACGGGACCTACACGTATCAGTGGCGGCCGATGAGCCCCGGTACCTATTTCTATCACTGCCATGTCAACACGGTGTTGCATGCCGAGATGGGCATGTACGGCGCGCTGATCGTGGACCCGAAGGAAGGCCCCGGTACCTTATTGTCCGGCGGCCCGACCTATGACACGGAGGCCTTCTGGGTGGTGGATGATATCGATTCCCGCTGGCACAACCTGGGATGGACTGCCGGTACCTGCGGTGCGGATGTCGGTCTCAATGTCTTGCAGCCGGATTACTTCATCATCACCGGCGTCGATGCCAGTGGCACCTCGGCCATGAACCTGCCGCCAATCTCGGCCAACATGACCGTCGGGCAGAAGTGTCTGGGGCGTTATGTCTGCGCCGGTTATCATCCGCAACGCGTGCGCATCCCGGCCGGGCTGAAGGCCAAGATCTACATCTCTGACGGTCGCGCCCTGCCGAACCCGGTGAGCACCACCGGCTTCAAGGCCATCTCCGGTGAACGCTACGACATGATCTTCGAACCGACCCAGGCGGGTGACTACGTGGTTGAGTTTGATATCGTTGACTGGATCACCGGCAAGGTCTGGGGTACGGCGCGGACCAATGTGGTGGTGACCAGCTAGGACGAGAAATCCGGGTTCTCTCTGCGCTCCCCTACGGTGTTGGGAGAATCCGGTGGTGTTCCGGGTAGAGATATGCACAGACTATTCTGGGACATGGGGGGACGCGCAAGCGACCCCCTTTTTTATTTTGCTTCATACCCGGCATGGATGGTAGGGCGCATTCCCAATGCGCCGAAGGAGTCTAAGAGGGCGACGATCTGTCAAGCTGTCAGCAAACTTATTTCAAACACATAGCCTGTGATGGAGATGCCGCCGCATGCGGTGATATGGCACATGATGCCATTCGATTGTTTGAAAAGGTTTTGTGGTGTTTTGTACGTCATCACACGTCCAGACTCATTCGGCGCAATAAGATTGCGAACAACTCGGCAGGTTTAAAGATGAATGGTAATTTTCTGAGGTGTGTTGTCTTGTAGGGTGCGTCCCACGCACCATTGCATCTATCGATGCGTAGGGCGCAATCCTATTGCGCCGAATGAGTAGAGAGATGATTTAATACAGACATACAACCGGAAAAAGAATAGCTCAAAACCAATACACCAACGCAAGTCATGCGTTAGCCGTCTCGGCATGGTTCACCTTTCAACACATGCGGCGCAATAGGATTGCGCCCTACTATTCAGGCTTAAACATGAATGGTAATTTTATGAGATGTGTTGTCTTGTAGGGTGCGTCCCACGCACCATAACATCTAACG
Organism: Chromatiales bacterium; assembly: GCA_024641465.1. Lineage (GTDB taxonomy): Bacteria > Pseudomonadota > Gammaproteobacteria > UBA6429 > Thiohalophilaceae > JAHEDB01. Next base: position 2,837 of record JAHEDB010000434.1, read on the forward strand.
GTGCG
>JAHEDB010000435.1 GCA_024641465.1 Chromatiales bacterium
TGTGAGTTCGACTGGCCAGTGTCCTGACCTCATCGGCGACCACTGCAAAGCCGCGCCCTTGCTCACCGGCCCGTGCAGCTTCTATCGCGGCATTCAGGGCCAGCAGGTTGGTCTGTTCGGCAATATCCTTGATGACGTCGAGAATGGTGCCAATCTGCGTACTATCCTGTTCCACACCATGAATGACTTCTGAGGCGTTTTCTACTTCACGGGCCAATTGTGAGATGGCCTCGGATGTTTGCTGCACAATCATCTTGCCGCCCTGTGCATCGTTATCGGCGCTGTTGGCGGCGCCCGCAGCAGAGGCGGCATTGCGGGCGACCTCCTGCACGGTGGCGGACATCTGGTTCATGGCTGTCGCCACCTGATCGGTTTCGGTACGTTGTCTTTCGATACTGACAGCACCATCTTTTGCGATCATCGACAGTTCTTCCGATGCAGCGGCCATCTGGGTGGTGGCGCTGATTATCTGTTGTATGAGCGCCTCGAACTTCTCCACCATGTCATTAAAGTTGATGGCGATCTGATTCATTTCATCACGGGTATTGAGATGCAACCGTGTTGTGAGGTCACCATCGGCAAGTTGTCGGGTGCTAATGCCGATCTGATCAATACTATGGTGGATCGAGTAGTAAAAGCCCATGGTAAAGTAAAAGATAAGAAATAGAATCACGGTCGTGATGGTGATATCAATATTCCGGCCCAGGGTATCGGCATTGATGCGCTTATCCAGCAACTGGTCAAGCTCGGGTAGGATTGCATCATACAGTTTAAAGGCGCTGGTGATGGCCGCGGTGCCTTGCTGAAAAATATCCGGGCCTGACACGGTGATAGTTTCAGCATTGAGGATGTTATCCGCCAGATTGCTGGCAAACCCACGGCTATCCTTGATACTGTCCTGGATCAATCCTTCCAGTTTGCTGGCCAGTTGTGGGCTGTTTTTAATTGCCAACCCGGCATGTTTTTCCAGCAATTGTTGTTCGGACGTTATCTTGCCTTCGATGACTGATAGGCGAATGGTTTGTTTGGTGTTGATCGATTTGTGTGCGGCGATACCCGCCCCCATGCCACGGCCCTGACCCATGATCTCGGTCAGGGCGGGCAGATGGTCGATGACGACATTGACAAGATGGTAAGTATCGGGGTGTGGGTCCAGTGCCAGGGCCGAGGATTCGGAGACATGCTCCAGCAGTTGAGTAAGCTCACTGATGAGAACGGTATGGCGCTGAAAGATCTCCGGGCCAGGACCCTGTATAGCTGTTGCTTTGAGTTTGTCCCAGGCAGTGATGATCTGCATGAGCGTGTCTGCCGTTTTCAGTTTTGTGCGATATTTCGCGTCAAGGGATGCGAGATCGGCAAAATGCTTATCGATCACGACGCGCTTGGCCATGATTTTGTCGTGGAAACTCTGGTCGCCATTCAAATAACCGTTGGTCATGCCACGATGTTGAGGAATAAATTCGATGAGGGGGCGTATTTTATTGACATAGGCCAATCCGAGTCGTTCCTGTTCGTAGGTTGATATCTCCTTGTTGATGTCGACGATCAGCAGGCCGGTTAAGACAAACAGGGTAATAAAGACGAACAGATCCAACAAAATGAATTTGGCCGTAAAAGAAACCTGATTAATAAGGTAAATAGCGGGTCTAAATAAGGCTCTCATTATCTATCCATGTAAAAAATAAGGAGGTTTCTTATAATGCGTGCATAACCATGCAGTTTTTACCTGCTCGTTAATTTATCGGGAAAAATACCGCATGACTTTAGGTATATCGCGGGGAAATGGTGCTTTTATCGAGTCACCTTTTTGAGCAGTACATAAAGTGCGCCGGTGCCCCCGTCTACCGGCCGTGCGGAACAAAATGCCAGTACTTCATCTCTCTGACGTAACCAGTGATTGAGTTTGATCTTCAGGACCGGCAGCTTGTTGAAGGAGCCATAACCCTTACCGTGGATGATGCGCACACAGCGCTTCCCCGCCAGACACATATCCGGCAGGAAAACGGCAATCGCCTGGCGGGCTTCATCGGCGGTCATGCGGTGCAGGTCCAGTTCGGCCTCTCGACTGAGCTGCCCCCGACGCAATTTTTTCATCAGAGAGGGCTGGATGCCTGGGCGTGAAAACAGCAACTCCTCACCGGTTTCAATTTCTTCCAGTGCAATCGGATCGCTCATCATATCCTGGAGGACCTGTTTGTCATCCTCCAGACGTTTGATGGGCCGGGCGGGGAGTTTTTGCCGATAGGGTCCGACCTTATCCTGCGAGATGGGGCGGACTTCGTCCATCATCTGGCGAAACAGCTCCTCGTCCTTGTCGTTTGAAGTCGGTTTTTTTGTCATAGTGAGAAAAGTCGGGTTTTCGAGTATAGTAAAACAGGTCATGACCGGAGCGACAAGTCGTATCCCATATATAGAAGGCAAGAAGTATCCAATGCACATCCTGATTAGTAATGATGACGGTTATGAAGCCCCGGGTATTCATTGCCTGGCCGAAACCCTGGCGCACCATGCCACCATCACCGTGGTGGCGCCGGAACGGGACCGCAGCGGCGCCAGTAACTCCCTGACCCTGGAATTACCGATTCGCGCCCGCACCATGGCCAATGGTTTTATTCGTGTCGACGGGACACCGACGGACTGCGTCCATCTGGCAATAACCGGCCTGCTGGAAAAGGAACCGGATATGGTGATCGCCGGTATCAATGCCGGTGGTAACCTGGGGGATGATGTGTTGTATTCCGGTACGGTCGCCGCGGCGATGGAGGGGCGTTTCCTCGGTTATCCGGCCATGGCCGTCTCCCTGGTTGGGCCACGGCTTAAGCATTACGCCA
>JAHEDB010000436.1 GCA_024641465.1 Chromatiales bacterium
TGTGAGTTCGACTGGCCAGTGTCCTGACCTCATCGGCGACCACTGCAAAGCCGCGCCCTTGCTCACCGGCCCGTGCAGCTTCTATCGCGGCATTCAGGGCCAGCAGGTTGGTCTGTTCGGCGATATCCTTGATGACATCGAGAATGGTGCCGATCTGGGTGCTGTCCTGTTCAACATTGAGAATGACCTCAGAGGCATTTTCCACCTCTTTTGCCAGCTGAGAAATGGCATCAGATGTTTGCTGTACGATTATCTTTCCAACCTGGGCATCATTATCAGCGCTATTGGCAGCGCCGGCAGCGGAGGCGGCATTGCGGGCAACTTCCTGCACGGTGGCAGACATCTGGTTCATGGCGGTGGCCACCTGGTCGGTTTCTATGCGTTGTCTTTCGATACTGACAGCACCGTCTTTGGCGATCATCGATAGTTCTTCCGATGCGGCGGCCATCTGGGTGGTGGCGCTGATGATCTGCTGGATGAGGGCCTCGAATTTTTCCACCATACCGTTAAAGTTGACGGCAATCTGGTTCATTTCATCACGGGTGTTGAGGTGCAATCGCGTGGTGAGATCGCCATCGGCCAGTTGTCGGGTGCTAATGCCAATCTGATCAATGCTGTGGCGGAGCGAGTAATAAAGACCCATTGTAAAGTAAAATATGATCAATAAAACCAGTGCTGTAATGGTGATTTCGATATTACGCTTGAGGGTATCGGCCTGGATTCGTTTATCCAGTAGTTGGTCCAGTGCGGGCAGAATGGCGTCATACAGTTTAAATGCGCTGGAGATGGCTGCGGTGCCTTGCTGAAAAATATCCGGGCCTGACACGGTAATGGTTGTGGCATGGAGGATGTTGTCAGACAGGTTGCGGGCAAAATCATGACTATCCCTGACACTCGCCGTGGTTAGCCCCCCCAGTGTTGCCGTCAGTTGCGGATTGCCTTTGATGGCAAAACCGGCGTGTTTTTCAAGTTCGACCTGTTGGGTCTTAATCGTTCCTTCGATGACCGACAGACGAATGGTCTCTTTAATATTGATCGATTTGCGTGCGGCAATCCCGGCCCCCATACCGCGGCCCTGTCCCATAATCTCGGTCAGGCCGGGCAGGTGATCGATGATGACATTGACAAGATTGTAGGTGTCAGAGTGTGGGTCCAGCGCCAGAGATGAAGTCTCGGCGACATGTTCCAGTAGTTCCCTGAGTTCACCAATAAGATCGGTATGGCGCTGAAAGACCTCCGGGCCCGGACCCTGCATGGAGGTCGCCTTGAGTTTGTCCCAAGTGGAGGTGATTTGTTTGAGCATGTCCGCCGTTTTCAGGGTAGCGCGATTTTGATTGTCATAGGCCGCCAGGTCGGCAAAGTGTTTATCGATCACGATACGTTTGGCCATGATCTTGTCATGAAAACTCTGGTCACCATTCAGGAAACCATTGGTCATGCCGCGGTGCTGTGGAATTAATTCGATAAGGGGGCGTATTTTTGTGATAAAGCTCAGGCCGAGCCGCTCCCGTTCGTAGCTCGCAATTTCTTTGTTGATGTTAGCGATGAGCAGACCGGATAAGACAAACAGGGTGATGAAAACGACCAAGTCCAATAATAAAAATTTAACCGTAAAATTAACCCGGTTAACCAAGTAAGTTGCGGGGTTAAAGAGTGCTCGCATCATCTTTCCATGTGAAAAGTCGTTTTTTATGTATGAGTAACCGTACAGTCAGTTACCTGTCTTTTTATCGGGAAAATGCCTCGAGACTTTAGCTGTTGAGAGGTTTATTTCAGTTTTACCTGGCGGCCTTTTTGAGCAGCACATAAAGGGCGCCGGTCCCTCCGTCAACCGGCCGTGCAGAACAAAATGCCAGCACTTCGTCCCGCTGGCGTAACCAGTGATTGAGTTTGATCTTCAGGACCGGCAGCTTGTTGAAGGAGCCATAACCCTTACCGTGGATGATGCGCACACAGCGCTTCCCCGCCAGACACATCTCCGGCAGAAAAACGGCAATCGCCTGGCGGGCCTCATCGGCGGTCATGCGGTGCAGGTCCAGTTCGGCCTCGCGACTGAGCTGACCCCGACGCAGTTTTTTCATCAGAGCGGGCTGGATGCCAGGGCGTGAAAACAGCAACTCCTCACCGGTTTCAATTTCGTCCAGGGCAATCGGATCGCTCATCATATCCTGGAGGACCTGTTTATTATCCTCCAGGCGTTTGATAGGGCGGGCGGGGCGTTTTTGCCGATAGGGACCGATCTTATCCTGTGCGATGGGGCGAACTTCGTCCATCATTTCGCGAAACAGCTCAGCGTCCTTGTCGTGTGAAGTCGGTTTTTTTGTCATAGTGAGAAAAGTCGGGTTTTCGAGTATAGTAAAACAGGTCATGCCCGGAGCGACAAGTCGTATCCCACATATATTAGAAGGCAAGAAGTATCCAATGCACATCCTGATTAGTAATGATGATGGTTATGAGGCCCCGGGAATTCATTGCCTGGCCGAAACCCTGGCGCGCCATGCCACCATCACCGTGGTGGCGCCGGAACGGGACCGTAGCGGCGCCAGTAATTCCCTGACCCTGGAATTACCGATTCGCGCCCGCACCATGGCCAACGGTTTTATACGCGTCGATGGAACGCCGACGGACTGCGTCCATCTGGCAATTACCGGCCTGCTGGAAAAGGAACCGGATATGGTGATCGCCGGCATCAATGCCGGCGGTAACCTGGGGGATGATGTGTTGTATTCCGGTACGGTCGCCGCGGCGATGGAGGGGCGTTTCCTCGGTTATCCGGCCATGGCCGTCTCCCTGGTTGGGCCACGGCTTAAGCATTACGCCA
>JAHEDB010000437.1 GCA_024641465.1 Chromatiales bacterium
CGTCGGGCTCAAGGCACCCATGGCATCATCTGTCGCATACCATTCATTGCAGGCGCGACATTATGTGTCATCACCCCCATATCCTGGCGCATGTACGCCATGTTATTGGACATGCCGGTGGTATTGATGCTGACGGTATCCATGGAGCCCTTCATGGCCTTCATATCCTGAGAAATGCTGGTCATGGCGGTCTCCATGACATGCACGGTATAGAACATATAAACCACGGCGAAAATGGCCGCAACCACACCCGGTATAGCGATCAGTCGGGTACGCCGCACCTGCTCACGATGGATACGGTCGAGTTGCTCGAGTTTTTTATCATGCAACCGCTCCTTGCCCTGCACCTCCTCTTGCAGATTCTGGTGTTCGAGGATCATTGACTCGCTGAGTTTGGACATAATCTCATCATGGCGATGTTCGCGCAGCTGTGCGGCCGATTCGATATTGGTAAATGCCTTCCCCAGGCTATTAATGAGCTGGGTGATTTCCTGATTACGGCGGACATCACGGCTATCCGCGGTTTCGTGAATATTGACAAAACCCTGGCTGATTTCCTGCATTAAAGAACCAAGCTGCTTGTCGCGACTCGCTCGCTCCTGCTTTAGTTCCTGCAACAAAGTTTTCATAGCATCATCGCTCGATGCCAGGTCTGCGCCGGTGGTGTCTTTTAAAATTTTTTGCCTGGTGGTTGGGGATTTTTCTTCTATTGTGTCTGTCATTTTACTGCCCTCACTAAAATCTATTCTGTAGCATAGACCTGGGATATTTCTGGATTGTTATGACAGGTAATATACCAGTTAATGCAATTAATTCGATAGGCAATACCTGCTGGTTTGTTCACATAACAAACAATTTCCTTGACAGGCTTACATTGCGGACGGATGTCAGAATATTTTCAGGAATAATAACAAAAGTGACAGACACCATCACCCCCTCCTAAGGATGGAGGGGGTGATAGTTAGTGTGAGAGACACTCACTCGAACAGATAATATTAGTCTTCGAAACTTCGTGGTTGATTCTTTAATTTCAGGCAGCTGACTGATGCTCCAGCTTGAAGAACGCCACGGTGCTCTGCAACTCGTCTACCTGGCCGTTCATTTCCTCGGCCGTGGCTGCCAGTTGCTCTGATGCGGAGGCATTGGACTGGGCAACCGTGTCCAGTTGGGTAACGGCGATGCTGACCTGCTTCACACCGGAGGATTGTTCCGTGGAGGCGGCGGCGATCTCCTGCACCAGATCCGCGGTCTTGGTGATCCTGGGCACGATGGAATTGATTAACTCACCGGCCTTTTCGGCGATGCTGACACTGTTGGCCGACATCTCGCTGATCTCCTGGGCGGATGCCTGGCTCCGTTCGGCCAGTTTGCGTACCTCGTCGGCCACCACGGCAAAGCCCTTACCATGCTCCCCTGCCCGCGCGGCCTCGATGGCGGCATTGAGGGCTAGCAGATTGGTCTTATAGGCAATGTCTTCGATCAGGCTGACCTTTTCAGCGATCAGTTTCATCGCTTCAACAGTGTCGGTAACTGCCTTGCCGCCCTGATTGGCCTCTTTGGCGGCATTGGTCGCCATATCATTGGTGATCCTGGCGTTTTCAGTCGATTGTTCTATGGAAGAGTTCATTTGCTCGAGCGATGCGCTGGTTTCTTCAATACTCGCCGCCTGTTCACTGGCACCCTGACTCATGCTTTGCGAAGTCGAACTTACCTGTTGCGAGGCACTGGCGATGTTACCGACGGCCTGCATGACACCCGCCAGGACCTCACGCACCTTACCGACAGCATCCCTGAGCGTCTTCGCCATGACACCGATCTCATCTTTGGCATCGAATTCCAGCGTGGCCGTCATGTCGCCTTCACCGAAGCGTTTGGCAAACTCGACCACCATCGCGACCGGCTTAACAATGGCCTGGGTAATGATATAGGCCAAAAAGATTCCGGCACTGATCGCAATCAGGCTGACGATGGTGACAAACACCCTGGAACGGCTATTGGCCGCCTGCATCAGCGGACCCATGGTATCCTGGTCTTTCTTGATCGCCAGCTTCATATCCTCGACATCCTTGGCAATATTGCGGCCGAGGGGATCGAGGGTATTTTTCTTCATGTCGTTACGGCGTGTAATAAGGGTGACCAGATCAGTAAATGCCTTCTTATATTGGCGTATCGCCCCCTGGGCATTGCCTATATGTTGCCTCCGGGTACGCTCCTGTATATCTCGACCGAGAGCGGTCATTTGTTTGTCGAGATCACCCATTTCCTGATGCACCCGGTCCACGGCCGTCTGGGCATTGGTATCGAGATATTTCACCACATAGATACGCGCCAGTAATAGATGTCGCAGTGCAATAGCAGTGGAATACGCCACATTCATATTCTTGTCGCGGCGTGCGCTATTCATAATTTCGCTCAGCTCTCGCTCGGCATAGGGACCTTGCTTGTCCAGGTTCTCATAAACCAGGTTATTCCGTGCCTGGCGCATTTCAACCAGTTGCCCGAACGTCGATTGATAGGATTCCAGTTCACCTTTAATCTTTGCCAACACCTTAATGTTGTCAGGATCAGTAATCAACTCACCGGCATCGGCGGTAAGCTTGAGCGTGGTTTCATACCGGGATTTTTGTCTCTGCAAGGCGTCATCGTCGCCTGTATTGTAGTAGTTTAGTGCAGCGATTCGCATGGACAGCAGATTGGCCTGAACCCGGCCGAGGCGGTTGGTACTACGCGCCAGCCCGCGATAATCAGAAAAGCCGTCAGCGGCGCTGGTCAGGGCATATAAGGAGAGTAAGGCGGTTACAGCCAGCAAGGTGAGTAC
>JAHEDB010000438.1 GCA_024641465.1 Chromatiales bacterium
GACTGGGTGGAAAACTGTACCGCCCTGGTGGAAAGGCAAGACGGAGAGATTGAGTTGTTGCACTGGTCTGAGCGCTATCAGACCGTGAAAATATTTCCGGCGAGTCGTCGAGATACTGCCACCAATACGGAAAAAGCGGCATAAACCAAATGGTTCTTTGCCCCTTGTAACACAAACTTCACCGGTCTGACATGCGATTGTCATCTCGCCTCACTATCGTCTAAGGCAGAGGTGGTATTTATGAACACTATCAAAGGCACGGTTTTTCTTCAACGTCTGGTCAGTTTTGATCTGCGGGTGTGCTGCTACTTTAATCGGCATGTCGAAAAGAGACTGGTAAGAGCCTGGTTTGCCCTGGTTAGCAAGATAGGCAACGGCCCATTCTGGTATGGTCTGATTGTTACCATCCCGTTTATTTATGGAATAGAGACGATGCATGTCTCCCTGCGAATGGCCGGCGCCGGCGTTACCGGTTTGCTTATCTACAAACTGATCAAGCTGCTGACGGAACGGCAAAGACCCTTCGTGAAGAGTGATGATATCGTGCTGGGTACGGCGCCACTTGATCAATACAGTTTTCCCTCCGGCCATACCCTGCATGCCGTGTCCTTTAGTCTGATTGCCATCCATTATTTTCCTCAATTGACCTGGTTGCTGGCGCCGTTGGCCTTTTTTATCGCCATGTCGCGCGTCGTGCTGGGTCTGCATTATCCAACCGATGTGCTGGCCGGTGCGCTAATCGGTCTGGGTCTGGCGGTAAGTTCCGTTTCTATTTTTTAAATTATTACGGTGTAAGCTATGCGAATATTAATGGTGTCGGATGTCTATTATCCGCGCGTCAACGGTGTATCAACCTCGATTCAGACCTTTCGTTCGGAACTGCTCAAGCTGGGGGTGGAGTCGACCCTGATTGCCCCTGCCTATGACGGCCAGGATAAACTGGTTTATGAAATGGAAGACGATATCGTGCGCGTGCCGTCGCGTCGAATCCTGTTTGACCCGGAAGATCGTTTATTGAAAAAGGGTTATCTTGCCGAAATCCTCAAGCTCCTCAATTCAAAGGAATTTGACCTCGTGCATATCCAGACACCGTTTGTCGCCCATTCCCTGGGAATGCATCTGGCAAGGAGACTGAAAACCCCGGTGATAGAAACCTATCACACCTTCTTTGAAGAATATTTCTATCACTACATCCCCTTTTTACCCAAGGCCTGGTTGCGTTTTGCCGCCCGGCTTTTGTCGCGCACCCAGTGTAACCGGCTTGACGCCCTGGTAGTGCCGTCCAGCGCAATGCGGGAAAAGTTGCTTGAATACGGGATTACCACCCGTTTATCCGTTATCCCGACGGGTATTACACTACCAGAAGAACAACGCAGTGAGCGGCAGGATTTTCTGACCCGGCATGGTATTCCGACGGGACGGCCGGTGTTGTTGCACGTCGGGCGTGTCGCCTTCGAAAAAAATATTACCTTCCTGATTGATGTCTATGCCGAGGTGAAAAAATTACTGCCGAAGGCGATCCTGCTGATCGCAGGTGAAGGACCGGCACGCAAGTCCCTGCAGGACAAGGTGCGAAAACTGGATTTACAGGACGGTGTGTATTTTATTGGTTATCTGGACAGACATACCGAGTTACAGGAATGCTATCGGGCCGGTGATGTGTTTGTGTTTGCCTCACGCACCGAGACCCAGGGGCTGGTTCTGCTGGAGGCGATGGCCACGGGCTTGCCGGTGGTATCGACCGCCGAAATGGGTACCCGCGATATTCTTCTGTCACAGCAAGGGGCGGTGGTTGCGATAGAGGATAAACGTGATTTCTCCGGCAAGGTAGTGACGCTGTTAAGTGATCATGCACGGCTGACAAAGATGGCGGTGGAGGCCAGGAGTTATGCCGCCACCTGGTCGGCCGGCGCCATGGCGCAACGGATGTTGGATTTCTATGAGGACCGCATCAACATCAGGGCTACCGCCGAGTTTCCGGTTCAGCAAGCGGATTCCGGCTTGTTGACGGAACGGGCCTGAAAACGGATGTTGTCTGTAATCGAATTGTCATTAAAGATTAAAAAATCCACAACCTGTCTGGCCTAGATTGTGATCATCTATCGAATGAGGATTGAATGATGATGAACATAAACAGTAACCTGGCCATCAAGCAGGAAAAACTAAGCCGTTTTACCACGGCGATCGCCAATACCCCGAAGGAAAAGGACCAATGCCTCAGCCTGCGCTATGAGGTATTTGCCACCGAAATGGGTGCCGATCTGGGGAGTGATATCCGTCTCGATCAGGATCGCTTTGATGATTATTGCCGGCACCTGATGGTGATCGATAACATGACCCGCAAGGTCGTGGCCACCACGCGTCTGCTGGTCGACACAGACATAATACACACCGGTTGTTTTTATTCCGAAACGGAATTTGAGATCAGCCGTATCATCAACCTGCCGGGCAAGTTCATGGAAGTCGGGCGTACCTGTATTCATCCGGACTACCGCAAAGGCTCGGTGCTGGCCTTGTTGTGGCAGGGGATTGCGCGCATCGTCTCGCTGAGCAAGATTGATTATCTGATAGGTTGCGCGAGTGTTCCCCTGTCCAGCGGTGATCAATATCTCAACTCACTGATGCATGTATTACGCAACCGGCATTATTCAGACGACAGTCAGCGGGTTCGTCCCCTGATCCCTCTCACAATCAGCGCCACACCGGTGAGTGAAGATGTCATCATGCCGACCCTGTTGAAGGCCTATATCCGGCAGGGGGCGGTAATCTGTGGTGAACCCTATCTGGATGCCGGATTTGGCGTGGC
>JAHEDB010000439.1 GCA_024641465.1 Chromatiales bacterium
GCCGCCATAGATGACGGCGCTGGCGCCGGAGTGGTGCAGGGCGGTGGACACCGGCAGGCCGAGGATGGCGCGGGCGTGCAGTTCGAATTCGTTTTGCCACTGGGTGGCCATGGTCACCATGCCGGTATCGTGTGGGCGAGGGCTCACTTCACTGAACCAGACTTGGTCGCCCTTGATAAACAACTCCACCCCAAACAGGCCGCGCCCACCGAGGTTGCCGGTGATGGCGCTGGCGATCTGGATCGCCTTGGCATGAGCGGTCTCACTCATCTCCTGTGGCTGCCAGCTCTCGACATAGTCGCCCTGTTGCTGGATGTGGCCGATGGGGGCACAAAAGTGAGTCTTCACTACGCCGCGTTCGTCGTTGGCGCGTACCGTGAGCAGGGTGATCTCATAATCAAAATTGATCATCTCTTCGACAATGATCCGGCCCCGATCCACCCGCCCACCGGACTTGGCGTAATCCCAGGCCTTCTGTACATCCTCCGGCTCGCGAATGGTGGACTGGCCCTTACCCGAGGAGGACATCACCGGTTTAACGATACAGGGATAGCCGATGCCGTTATCGATGGCCGCCTGTAATTCCGCCAGTGATTCGGCAAAGGCATATTTGGATGTCGCCAGCCCCAACTCCTCCGCCGCCAGGCGACGAATCCCCTCGCGGTTCATGGTCAGCTGCGTGGCGCGGGCCACCGGGATCACCGTGGCCAGACCGTCGGCCTCGATCCGCGCCAGTTCATCGGTGGCGATCGCCTCGATCTCCGGCACGATTAAATGCGGCTTCTCCTTCTCGACCAGGGCACGCAGCGCCTTGGCGTCGGTCATGTCGATCACATGGGCACGGTGCGCGACCTGATGGCCGGGGGCATTGGCATAACGGTCCACCCCGATGACCTCCACCCCAAACCGTTGCAGGGCAATGATCACTTCCTTACCGAGTTCCCCGCAGCCGAGAAACATCACGCGGGTGGCAGAAGGGGTGAGGGGGGTACCGATGCGGGTCATGGCGTGGCTCCGGGGTCGTGGTTGTTATAGTGGGGCTTATTATATCTGAAATGGGATGGGGGGCTATTTTTTGGTTGAAGGTGAGGGGCGTTATTTGGCTTGTCGCAGGCGAATAGTGATGTTGCTTCTACCGCTGAAAGTGGATTCGCGGGTGAAAAAGGGTGAGGGTTTTGATGGGTCTTTTCCGGGTAATTCACATGGCAGCATCGTTTTCGGCATCGCTGATTTCCGTGAAATCTTCACCCAAGGCAGAAATACATTTTATTACGTCAATCCTGATGTAAAAAAACTGATATTTGAAAATATGTGTCTCTGGTATTAGAAGTTATTGTGAGTTGTCCCCGGTTTGATGGACAGAAAAAGAATTCTCTATGGTCTTGTTAATCCACCCAAAAAATAACCTATGAAAGTGATAATGGTCACACTATTCCCATAGTGAATTAAATTAAATTGAATTCTGACAATAAAATCTATGTGAGTATTAAATAATTATCTAATGGAGCGTGTAATAACAAAGCGACTCAATTTCGCTGCTGTAATTTGAGAAGATGCTTTCACGCCTCAATGGCGGCCAAACCATATTAGAGTTTATTGTCCCTGACCAGATTATTACCGGCTGTGTATTCTGGGTAGACAGAAATTCAATACGGTATCCAAGTGAACAGGCACCAAAAATATAGAGCACATTGATTGTTCCGCAGTAAAGGTTTGGTGCAGTAATTGTGTTAAACAGGGCGTTTAATACGCGCGGCATATCAAATAGATCAAAAAAATACGTTAGTACTCCACCTGCATAATAACGGAGGGTAAGTAATGTGCAAATTTTACTTTATCATCTTGATGCTCTTATTGCCATTTTCGGCTATGTCTGTTGAGTATGAAAAGCGGGAGATCGAACGTTGTGTTTCATCGGCAGGCGGTGACCCGACTAAATCAGCTGTTTGTGCAGGAAGAAGGCTAACAACAGCACAAATAAATAAATGTATTGAACATGATTGTTTTAGTGGCAACTCAGAAATCAGAAAGGCGTTTGTCAGTCTTTACGGGGTTAAGCTAAGACAAAAAAAATCATGTGGTGATTTTGAAGTAAATGCATTGGATAGTAGCAATACGGAGTTTTCAACCGATAAGTCGTGGAAATTGTGTAGTGGTTATAAGGTTGTATTTCAAAAAGACGGAAACCTGGTTGTATATAATAAAAATGATAAAATAATTTGGTCCGCGGGAACTCATGATAAGGGTGCTGACAGATTGTCATTGCTGCCTAATGGGGATCTTGTTATCTACAAGCAAGTATACCCTGTATGGTCGTCGGGTACGCACGGTAATCCAGGCTCAGTTCTGGCGGTACAGGAAGATGGTAATTTAGCGATTTATAACCGATACCAAAAACCGATATGGGCAACTGGGACAAATGAAAAGTAAAATATAAGCCATGCTTGAGTCGGGTATTACGCTTGATGTAACTTGGTTTTATCATAGATCAAAAACGGATATGAGGAATATACATGAACGAAACTCCCAGCTGGATGATGCATGACCACCGTAAATATGAATCTATTCTTGAAGAATGTAAAATGGCAGCAGGCGCTGGCGACTGGAAGGATGCTGTCCGGTTGTTTCAGGATTTTGCTGAGGCTCTCAAACAACAGATGCTTATGGAAGACGAAGTTATCTATCCCGCTTTCGTCGAGGAGATCGATGACGCAACTGGCTTGATAGCTGACTTGAGTGATGAGCATGAGCATATCGCCCTGCTGGTGCAGGACCTGCATTATGTCATTAAAAGGAATGATATC
>JAHEDB010000440.1 GCA_024641465.1 Chromatiales bacterium
TCTTTCGTGAATTGAGAATGTACACAGTGTCCCAACGAGTCCGTTTCGACATGAATATTCCCGCCGAGCAAATTCTGGCCTATTACCAGGGCATCGCCCGGCAGATATCGGTACAGTCCTATGATGGACGACGTATCGAATTTCCGGCGGATAAACTTCGTCCCTATCTTGACCATTCAGGGATCAAGGGAGTATTTGAGCTGGAATTTGACGACGACCACCGTTTTGTCGCCCTGCACCGCATTCAATAATCGCCACACATCAAAAATAACCGCCCTCCCTTCCTACGTGTAAGTTATTTGTAACCTGGTGCATGTTATTTGGTTGATCAGAATATCAATCGAGGAGACATCATTATGTTTGCGCCAAGACAATATCTGTTCTACCTGTTCATCGCCAGCCTGCTGGTCCTGCAAGGTTGCGCGAGTGTCCCCATGGCAGGCAGCCAGGAAGACCAGCGTGCCAAGCAATTCAAACCCGCCAAGGGCAAGGCCGGTATCTATGTGTATCGCAATGAAACTATGGGGGCGGCCCTCAAAAAAGTGGTGACCATTAACAACCAGATGGCCGGGGCAACGGCGGCGGATACCTATTTCTGGTTTGAGGTAAAACCCGGCGACTATCAGATCGTCTCTGACAACAACCTGGATAACACCATCACGGTAAAGGCCAAGGCCGGGAAAAATTATTTTATCTGGCAGGAGATGAAAATGGGCCTGTTGGTGGGTAGCACAAAACTCAGCGTGGTCGATGAACAAACCGGCCGCAATGCCGTGTTGACGTGTCAACTCATTAAGCAAAACTGAAGCGACCGATTTACCCGCCCCGTTTACAATATAGGGGCGGGTAAGTTGGGCCAGGCATTCACCTCATACTCTTATATATCTATATCCACGCCTGGGGACGGAGGTATTTCTCGTACAGCTCGGCCTCGGCGCTGCCCGGCTCCGGCTGCCAGTCATAACGCCACTTCACCAGCGGCGGCAGCGACATCAGGATCGACTCGGTGCGACCGCCGGTTTGCAGGCCGAACAGGGTACCGCGATCATAGACCAGGTTGAACTCCACGTAGCGGCCGCGCCGATACAGTTGAAAATCCCGTTCACGTTCGCCATAGGCATGAGCCTTGCGCTTTTGCACGATGGGCAGATAGGCCGGAATATAATGATTCCCCACGCTTTGCATAAAGGCAAAGGATTTTTCAAAGCCCCATTCATTCAGATCATCAAAAAACAGGCCACCCACGCCACGCGGCTCATTGCGGTGTTTGAGAAAGAAATACTCATCACACCATTTTTTATAGCGGGCATAGACCTCGGCACCAAAGGGGGCACAGGCCTGCTGGCTCACCGTGTGCCAGTGCACCACATCCTCTTCATAGCCATAGTACGGCGTCAGATCGAAACCGCCGCCAAACCACCAGACCGGATCGGCCCCGGCCTTTTCGGCAATAAAGAATCGCACATTGGCATGGGAGGTTGGAATATAGGGATTACGCGGATGAATCACCAGCGACACCCCCATGGCCTGAAAACTGCGCCCCGCCAGTTCCGGCCGGTGTGCGGTGGCCGAGACCGGCAGACCCGGACCAGACACATGGGAGAAATTGATACCGGCCTTTTCAAACAGATGACCTTCCTCGAGTACACGGGATCGGCCACCGCCGCCCTCGGCCCGTTGCCACTCGTCCTGCACAAAGGGCTGGCCATCTTCCTTGCTCAGGGCCGCGCAAATCGAATCCTGTAAACCGAGTAAATATTTTTTTACCGAATCCACGTCGGGTATTGTCATGCCATTCTCCACTTTTAAATCAGGCGGGCCGGATGATCCTGTTTGTCACGGCATCGCGTATTTCGGTTGGTTGTGCCGAGCCACCAACTTCGGCCTCAATGATGACATCAAGCTTATCATCAAAATACTCTCTGACTTCAACCGCATTACGGGCCGGTGGCAGTCCAAGCGGATTCGCGCTGGTCGAGACGATCGCCCCACCCCAGGCATCACACAGGGCCACGACCACGGGATGGGCCGAGACACGTACGGCCAGGCTCGCATATTGCCCACGCAGCAGGCTCGATACCCCGTCTTGCACCGGCCATAACCAGGTATAGGGTCCGGGCCAGGTGGCAAACACCCGTTGCTGTAGATCATCCCCCAGCGGTAACAGATATTTTTGCAGTGGCGGGAAAGACGCGGCGATCAGGATCAGGCCTTTTTCGGCCGGACGGTGTTTCAGTTCGAGTATGCGCCTCACAGCCGCAGGATTATCCGGATCACAACCCAGGCCAAAAACGGACTCGGTCGGATAAGCGATCACCCCGCCATGTTGCAAGGCATTAACCGCCCGCGCTATTTGTTCTTGCGCTATCACCAATAGATCACACCATATTCATTCAAATGTCTTTGTTTTCAAAATGCAATATACACAACTTGCAAACTGCACACTTCCACACAATATTCCGGTGTACATATCTTAAGCATCCCTATCCGTATTAGCCAGGGTTTATTTTGAAATACAAATGCTTATTACAAAACCCCTTCACCACGCAATCTAACATGGCACGGCTTGTGCTCTAGCGGTACGTGCACAGACAAACGGAAGTCAAATAATACCAACCATTGGAGTCATTCATGAAAACCAAATCAATAACAAAAACAGCACTCACCGCACTTACCCTTTCCACCGCACTTGTTTTCTCCATCGCCTATGCCGAGGGCATTGCGCATTGGGATTATAACGATGCCACCCATACCGGCCCAAGTTACTGGGGTGATATGTCTCATGACTATCACATGTGTAAG
>JAHEDB010000441.1 GCA_024641465.1 Chromatiales bacterium
GCGTCCCACGCACCATTTCACCTTTCGGTGCGCAGGGCGCACCCTACACGGGTTGGACGTTTTGGTGGAGGCCGAAAAATAAACGCGGTGTGGCATCATGCCGTAGGGTGCGTCCCACGCACCATTTCACCAGCGGCTTTCATTTGAGATCTGGTATGAGTAACAGAATGAGGATCGCCACCGGACCCAGTATCGCACCCGTGACACCCCAGGCGACCGGGTTGCGTCCTTTCTTTTTGGCGATCACATGGCAGATCAGCATGGAGAGGGCGAGGAACAGGAATAAGGCAGGATACATATTGATACCTTCTGATTAGTGTAGTTCTGTAAAAGTACGACCCTTACGCGGCTTATAGTAGTTATTATAATCGAGTGACACCACGATGTGACTGGCGCGGCCGAGCAGCAGGGTGCGGTCGACAAAACCGATGTAGCGTGAGTCGGCGCTGTTGTGGCGATTATCGCCCATCATGAAGTAGTGATCGGCAGGGACCTTGACCGGGCCGTAGTCTTCGATCAGGGTGTTGGCGGGGGTCAGGGCGATGGGGTGGCGATGATCTTCGAGCAGTTCATCGATCACATCGCGGTTGATTTCTTCTCGCCAGATCGTCACCGGGTATTGTTTGTCGGCAGGCTGATAGTCAACTGCCTGGCCATTGATAAACAATTTATTGTCACGCAGTTCGAGGGTATCACCGGGCAGGCCGATGACGCGTTTGATCAGGCGTCCACCGTCCTCCGGTGAGGTGAACACCACGATCTCACCGCGCCGTGGGATGCCCCAGTGGGTGAGCATGATGTCGGTAAAGGGGATGCGCAGACCGAAGGCCATCTTGTTGACAAATATCCGGTCGCCTTCGAGGATGGTCGGTTTCATTGAGCCGGTCGGCACGGTATACCAGTCGGCCACGGCGCCGCGCACCAGGATCAGCGTGATGATGAAGATGATAAAGATGCGCCAGTCGCGCAACAGAGTTCTAACGCCATGTAGATTAAGCATAAGCTATCCGTCTCCGATGTTTACTCAAGTATAACGCCCATGGCCTGCAATTGCCGCCGAGTTGCCTCGGTATTTGTGTGATGGATCCCTCGCCAGCCGCATTGCCGGGCGCCCTCGGCATTGTCAGCGAGGTCGTCAATAAAGACCGTGCTTGCGGCATGGAGTTCAAAGCGCTGCTCGGCGGCGCGGAAGATCGCCGGGTCGGGTTTCATCACACCCACTTCATAGGAGGTCAGCAGGCCGTGGCTGATCGCATCGAGATGAAAGCGGGGGACAACGTGTTGCCAGTGCAGAGGGCTGGTATTGCTGAGCATATAAACGCCGTAGTGGGCCTTTAATTGTCGGGCGAGTTGCAACATGTCGTCGATAGGGGCGAACAGATCCAGCCAGTGGGCGATCAGTTCAGGGTGATCGACGGGTTTTTGCAGCAGGCCGTTGAGCCGGGCAAGAAATTGTTCATTGCTGAGCTGACCACGCTCATAGGCGTGCAGGTCGGTCCGTTCGACAAATTCCTCTACCCCGTCAATACTGGCGCCGCGTGTCGTCAGCCAGGCGAAGAAGTTGTCATAGCTGAAGTCGATCAGGACACGGCCGACATCAAATACAATGGCGTTGATCCTGGCCTGTGTCATCAGCGCTGACACACCGGACAGTAATAGGTTGCGCGTTGGCCCATGACGCGATGCTTGATGGGACCCTCACAGCGATGACAGGCCGCATCGGCGCGGCCATAGACGTGCAGTTGTTGTTGAAAATACCCGGGTTTACCGTCGCTATTGGTAAAGTCCTGCAGGGTGGTGCCGCCGCTGCGGATGGCATCCTGCAATACCGCCTGAATGGCCTGTACCAGTTTTTCGTACTCAGCGCGGCTGACCCGTCCCGCTGCGCGGGCGGGGCGGATCCCGGCACGGAACAGCACTTCACTGGCATAGATATTACCGACACCGACCACCACCTTGCTGTCCATGATAAACAGTTTGATGGCCAACTTGCGTTTGCGGGATTTCTGAAACAGATAGTCACTGTCAAATGCGTGGGTCAGGGGTTCGGGGCCGAGGTCTTTTAAAAGTGTGTGCTGCATTGGGTCACCGCTGATCCAGTGCAGGGAGCCAAAGCGGCGCGGGTCATGCAGGCGCAGGCACAGGCCACTGTCGAGTTGCAAGTCGATGTGATCGTGTTTTTCGGCTCGGGTCGTACTGTCGATGATCCGCAGACTGCCCGACATGCCGAGGTGCAGGAGGACCGTGCCGTGGTCGAGTTTGAGTAACAGGTATTTGCCGCGGCGCTCGACCGCGTGGACGATTTGCCCGGCGATCTTTTTATCCAGACCCCGAGGCACCGGCCAGCGCAGTTGCTGGTGGCGGACGATGGCGCCGGTCAGGGTGTGGTGTAGTAAATGGGGTTCGATGCCGCGACGGGTGGTTTCGACTTCGGGCAGTTCAGGCATGACCGTGGGCCAGGTTACTTCGCCGGTTGTGGGTTGGCGGTGGGCGGCGTCTGTTCCGCTGCCGGGGGTTCATCCACCTCAATTGGTTCAGGTAGTTTTTGCAGTTTTTCGGTGGTCTCGTCGGAAAGCTTGTAACGCAGCTTGAGGTCGTTGCGGATCAGATAGGTGTTGTCATTGTGTTTTTGCAGGGTAAATTCAATCGGCTTGTCTGCGCCTGTTGGAAAGACCTGGATGTTGACCTTTTGCGCTGCGCCCTTGTATTCGGAAATTTCCAGCGACTGGGCGTGCAGCCATTCATCGATAAACTCATTGATGCTGTCGGCCGAGGCGTCTTTTTGTGCGGGACTGATC
>JAHEDB010000442.1 GCA_024641465.1 Chromatiales bacterium
GGAACATGCTGCCATCGGCACGGAAAAACATCTCCGAATCATTGTGATAAATGCCGTCATGTTTCGCGCCATTACGGATAACGCACTCATCGGCCGGGTAGTGGCGGCCATCCGGGTAGTTGTAATGGGACAGGACATGAAAATCCTTGCCCACGATCTGGTCTGCGTGCGTATACCCCAACATCCTCAGACAGGCCTGGTTTACAAAAATACAAATAGATTTGTTATCGACCCCCACGATCGCCTCGGCGGTCGAATCCATGAGCAGTTGAGTCCATCTGCGACTTTCCTCCAGACTGCGTGTCCGCTCTGATACGGAGGCAGACATATTGTTAAAGACCTGAGTCACCATGCCGATTTCATCGTCGCGATGAACTTCCAGCCGGGTACCGTGTTCACCACGGCCGATCTTGCCGGCGGCGGCGGCCAGTTGTTTCAGATCCCGTGTAAAACTCATGCCCAGTAAAATCGTTGCCAGTATGGACAGCAGAATCTCCGTCAATGCGATAAAAATACTTCGGTTGAGGGCGCGACTGATATTGGTCTGCGTCAGGTCCAGGGAAAAACCCATATACACGGTCCCGAGGGGACGACCTGCTATGTCTATTTGACGCGATAAATCGAATACACCGTCATCAACCTGGGTCGGATGGAGATCGGGTCTGCCGGGTTTGGCGGCGCTGTTTTTATTCTGGTCCAGCACGACGTGACCGGCAGAGTCGATGACCAACAGGTAGGCCACTTCACTTTGTTGCATGGCATTTCTGGCATGCTCCTCAAGCCCGGCGTAATCGACCTCGGCAATGTAAGAACCGGCTACGCTGGTAAACTGTTGCAGGATGCTGTGCGCGGTGTCGTTCAGTCTGTCGGTATGTGTTTTATATATCGTATCAATGTTATTCCACACCATCACGGACAGCATGATCACTTCGATAGCCACGACACTGGCTATCAGTCTGAAACGTAATGACTGAAAAAAACGCAAGGTCAAAATTATTTAACCGGGATATTGAGTTGCCGGATCGCCCAGCCAAGGTCCTGGTACTCGACCGGCCTGGCCACCACAAAACCCATAGGCCATGACAGATGCTTGAGCAGCTTTCTACCTTGTGTCGATTGCGTCAAACCTGTCAGTGCCTGCTGGAGTTTTCCGGTCGTGGTGCTGGACAGCGTTTTTGCCACACAGATCGGCATATGCGGTACACCTCTGGTCGTGACTAATTCGACCATCTCTGACTTCATCGTTTGTGGCGTCCTTTTGTATGGTGGGATCATCAGCACCGCCGCGTCGGTCGTGCCGTTATAGGCCGATAGCAATGAGGCATTGTGCGAGGGGGTCTGCACCAGCAGGATATCCCTGTCGGGACGCAGACCAAACCGCGCCAGAGTCTCACGCGCCAGTACGGTGCCGAGGGCCATGGCATCCGGTGTCGCCAGCCTTTTGCCCTTGAGGTCTTTTAGGGAACTAATGTGTCGGTCTTTGCGCGCGACAATGATCGCCTTGAGTTCATTTTCGGCAACCCGGGCGATCACTTTATAGCCCGCCGTCTTTTCAGCCAGGTAGTAAAAGTGGGGTGCGGTAAACAGGATGTCGTAGCGCTGCTCTGTGGTTCTTTGCAGAAACGTGGCGTAATCGGGCGCTGTCTCCATCCGGATGGGCTGCCCCAGGCTTGCCGCAAGGTGGTCGACCAAGGGGCCAAACCGGGCCATGAGTTTTTGGGTGCTGATGATGGGTAAAAACCCGAACACCAGTTCGTTTTCAGACTTGGCCGGCAGGGGTACACTGGCTGGCAAGGAGGTGCTAAAACATAATAACAGCAAGGGTAATAGGGTGTAACTTATTGATATTTTTAATTTACCTATCATCGCTTATACCACTTAATAAACGCGCCTATTACCCCACTTATGAAATATAGGTCATGTTATCAATAAGTATACATTTTTAGAGTCTTTAGTCAGGTAAATGGCGGATGCAAAGGAGTGTGGATCTGGCTCGGTCCATGGCTCAGCCTGACTTGAGGGTGTGCCAGAGTTTTTCCAATCTGGGCACCGAGACCGGTTTGACGGTCTTCAATTCCTGGGCAAACAGCGAGACCCGCAGTTCCTCGAGTAGCCAGCGATATTCCTCGACCGCATGGGTGTAGGCGCCGTCGTTGGCCATATAGTCCAGATAGTGTTGCCAGAGGGGGGCTATGTCCTGCGCCAGCTTGCGGTCCTTATCCACGGCGTGTTGCAGTTTCTCGAGACGTTTTTCGATGGCCTGCATGTATCTTGGATATTGTTCCAGCCACTCGAGGGGCGTCTCACTGATAAAGCCCGGGTAGATCAATTCACCGAGCTGACCCTTGATATCCCGACTCGCCGGCAGCCAGGCAGGGGGGATGCGGCCGTGCAATTGTTTGCGGACCCGATGAAAGGATTGCAGGCAGTCATGCACCAACTGGCAGATCCGGTTGGCGATTTCCATCAGCCGGTCACGCCCATTTTCCAGACAGGCGTTAAACGCAGCTTGTGTGTTAATAAACTCGCCATCGGCGAGGAAGGCCTGATCCAGCACCGCATCGATAATGTCCTTTTTGATGTCTTCACAGTGTCCGACCGGCGCATAGTGCAGGCAAATGGCCTGGATGTGGGCGAGGTTCTTTTGCAGGTACTTGAGCGGTTGTGACAGTTGCAGCATCAACAGACGACGCAGACCGTAGTGCATTTCCACTTCCGCCTGTTGTGGATTATCAAACACCTGTAAGTTGACACTGTCACGGGCATCGACCAGTGCCGGATAGCCGCG
>JAHEDB010000047.1 GCA_024641465.1 Chromatiales bacterium
CGCCAGTTTATGGCCATTGAGTTCAAGTTCACCACTGACGATATACACCACACCACGATGGGCGCTGTTCAGCGGCTCGGTCAGCACCGCCCCGGCATCGAGTTCAATGTCCAGATACTTGACCGGTGTGAGTAATTTCAGCGGTGAACCCTCTCCGACGATGATGCGTTTTTTCCCCCCGGCAAATATCTGCTGCGGAAAATCCATTGCATCGACCTGCTGATAGTCCGGTTCGACGCCCTTGAGGCGTTGCGGCAGATTGATCCACAACTGAATGCCGACGGTATGCCCGCCCTGCCCCGGCATTTCAGAGTGGACCAGGCCGCGCCCGGCGGTAAAGCGTTGCGCCCCGCCGGGTAAGACCGTCGACCGGTTGCCGAGGTTGTCCGCGTGCTCCATTGAACCGCTGAAGATATAGGTAATGGCCTCAAAGCCCCGATGAGGATGGTCCGGGAAACCGGTGCCGGGGGCGACATTAAAGTGGTCCCACAACACGATGGGATCGAAATTCATAAAGCCACGGATCGGCAGCAGGCGTTTGACCTCGGCGCCATCGCCCTCCATGGTCTCCTGCGCGTTACGGATTTCAAACGTTGCGGACATGTTTAGTTCCTCACGATAAACCGGCCACGGTCATGTGGCTGGGTGTAATCGATGGCCGGCCCCTGCGGGACGATGCGGGTCGGGTTGATCGTCGGGTGACTCCAGTAATAGTGACGTTTGATGTGCACCATGTCGACGGTCGCGGCGATGCCGGGAAATTGATACAGGTCGCGCAGGTAATTCGACAGTTGCGGGTAATCGGCAATCCGCCGCAGATTACACTTGAAGTGGCCGACATACACCGGATCAAAACGCAGCAGGGTGGTGAACAGGCGCCAGTCGGCCTCGGTCAGGGTCGCGCCGACCAGATAGCGCTGTGTCGACAGCCGTTGTTCGATCTCATCGAGGGCCGCGAACAGCTCGGTAAAACCTTCCTCATAGGCCGCCTGGGTGGTGGCAAAGCCGGCGCGATAGACACCGTTATTGATCCTGGGATAAACAAACGCGTTGATGGCGTCGATCTCTCCGCGTAGCGCCGCTGGATAATAATCACTCGTGTCACCCGTCAGGGCATCAAACGCACTGTTGAACATGCGAATGATCTCCGATGACTCGTTATTCACAATCGTCTTCTGCTGCGTGTCATACAACACGGGCACGGTCACGATGCCGGAGTAATCGGCCTGCGCCTGTTGATAGACGCGGTACATATACTCAAAGCCATGGATGTGATCCTGCGTGGCCCCGGCAAAGCCGCCGAAACGCCAGCCCTCAGGCCCCATATCCGGGCTGACCACCGACACGCCGATGATGTCTTCCAGCCGTTTCAGTTTGCGGAAGATCATGGTGCGATGCGCCCAGGGACAGGCGTGGGAGACATACAGGTGATAACGCCCGGCCTCGGCCTTAAAGCCACCCTCACCACTCGGGCCGACCGCGCCATCGGCGGTAACCCAGTGGCGAAACTGCGAGTCCTGGCGGATAAACTCACCCTCTTCGGAGGCCGTGGGTTTCCAGTCCAGTTTCAATTCACCGTTTAATAAAATACTCATCGCATCTCTTACTCAGGAAAAAAAGGCAGGGAAGGTGAACCGGGCCGAGGCCCGATTCACCCCCAGTCTGTGCATAGACTGCCTAAGGCTTTGAAGGTCCAAAATACCGTGTTGAACCCGTTTAAAACAAGCTCAGCACGATAATACGTGGACTTTCAGCAACAAACTCCACGGCACTTGATCTGACACAATGTTATTAAAGATCGCCCTCGTCACAATTTAGACTGTATCCAGAAAAAAACCGTGCGATGGCCGTATCCAGCTCAGAATGTCGGTATGACATGTTGCACTTCCATTATGGGCCAAAATATTCGATTAAAAGGCCTAAATAATTGCTTATAAACATCTAATAAATTGATATATTAAAAATATGACTCATCCTAAGGTAACCCTTGAACAATGGCGTGTCCTACAGGCCGTGGTGGACTTTGGCGGCTTCGCCCAGGCCGCCGAGGCCCTGCACCGCAGCCAATCCTCGATCAGCTATGCCGTGCAACGGCTACAGGACCAACTGGGCGCCAAACTGCTGCACATTGTCGGACGCAAGGCCGAGTTGACCGAGACAGGCAAGGTCCTGCTGCGTCAGTCCCGGCAATTACTCGACAACGCCAGCGAACTCGAAGACATGGCGCGGATGATCCGTACCGGCTGGGAGTCAGAAATCCGGCTGGTGGTCGATGCCGCCTACCCGACCCGGGACCTGATCGATGTCCTGAAGCAATTTAAACCCCTCAGTCAGGGCACACGGGTCCAGCTCCAGGAGGTCATCCTGTCGGGCGCGGAGGAGGCGGTGCTAAGCGGTAACGCCGATCTGGCAATAACCACCATCGTCCCGCAGGGCTTTCTCGGTGATCTGCTGACCGAGATCGATTTTCTGGCCGTGGCCCACCCGGACCATCCCCTGCACCAACGACAAGGTGAGCTGCTCGCCAAAGATCTGCAACAGGAACTACAGGTCATTATCCGAGACTCCGGCGCCATCCAGCAGCGCGATGTGGGCTGGCAGGACGCCGAGCACCGCTGGACGGTCAGCAAGCTTGAAACCGCCGTGGAAACGATCAGTCAGGGCCTGGGATTTGCCTGGCTACCGGTGCATTTGATCAAAAAACAGTTACAGAACGGTAAACTCAAGGCCCTGCCCCTGCGGGACGGGCAGCGCTTTCAGGCCCAGTTCTATCTGGTCAAGGGCAGCCCCGGCCAGCCAGGACCGGCCACGGAGAAACTGGCGGGTTTATTCAAACAACATAAGGAATCAAGGTCCGTTGTTCAGGACCCGGGCAAGGTTATCACTGTCGAAAGATCTTACAGTTCCTTGAATTAACAGCGCCCTCAGACGGCTAATAGGCTGAATTAAATATACTTTTTATAATGGCATAATCCCTGCACACCTTGTAAGGAGATATTCTTTTCCAGAACTAAGGGGTGTGGCGAATGAACAAGATTTTTGTAACAGGTATGGTGCTCGCGGGATTAATGGGCACGGCCCAGGCCGGGGTCAATCCCGGCACCACCAGTGGTATCCTCAGCAGCAAGGAAAAATGCGCCTCGGCCCTCAATAACTACCTCGGTTATCGGCATGACGCCAACTCGGCGGATGCCTATCGGGTCCAGAAGCTGGAGAGTCAGGTCGACACCATGTGTGAGGGTTATCAGGTCAAGCTGGTCGACAATAATGGGGTTACCACCGGTGTGATCGAGCTGGCGGACTAACAGCTTGTTGAAAAACTACTGCGCTTGCCATGACGGCGTTGCAAAAGGGCTCAAAATGCTCATTTACTCCATGTAAACTCCGCTTTTTCGCCCTTTTGCGCCTTGTCCTGGCTGCGCTCGCTACGTTTTTCAACAAGCTGCTAACCGTCTGATTAATACGCCAATGCATAATAAACCACATACAGCCACGACAGCAGGCCATGAAAAATGGCCCACAGGATGGATTTATTGACCGACCAGGAAATGGCGATCGACAGCGCCGTGCCGAAGCTGATCCCGGTACGGGCCATTTCCCAACGGTAGGTATAGATTGCATCCGATCTCATATTGATTCTCCTGTTAAGCACGTGTCTGGGCAACTGATGGTATTAGGCCTTATTACGGCCCACCACCACGGCCTCCCGGTCCTCACCGAATAAATAGATCTCCGGTTGCATGCCGACCTGCTCAAACTGGGCGGCGATCTCCGCCGGTTGCAGGAAGTGATTGCCCTGCACATGCTCGGACAGGTTCTGGAAGGCCATGCCGCGCCGGCCCGGCTCACGCAGTAGCTGCCGGTTGTTCGGCCAGTTGGGTTCCCAGATGATCGCTACGCCCTCGGGTTTGAGGTGCTGTTTGATGATCCGAAAGACATTTTCCTTCTGGTCCCAGACGTGGTGCAGGGCGCGGTTCATGGCGATCAGGTCGGCCGCCTCGTCGATGGCAAAGTGGTGGATGTCCCCGACTCGGAAACCGATTCGATCGGCGATGCCTTCCTTTGCCGCCAGGCGACTGGCCTGATTGATGTTCTCATCAAAGCCATCCAGACCGATACCGCGCAGATTCGGCAGGCGTTGCCCCAGCCGACGCAGATACCAGCCATTGCCACAGCCCAGGTCCACCGCCAGGCCCTGGCGGGCATCGACCTCCTGATAGGCCGGGACATTGGGGATGATCTCGTTCGACAGGAAGGAACCGAACATACCCTCCAGCATCGGGCCAAACCAGGGCAGCACGGTCTTGCGCTCGGCCAGGACCTTCTCCCCCGGCCGCTCGCCCGATGGCATCAGTCCGGCGGCCCGCTCGGCCATGTGCGCCCCCAGCACCGCATTGACAGCAAACGGCATCAGGCTGCCCGGGGCATCGGGCAAAAACATCTGGCCCAGCTCGGTCATAGCGAATCTGTCGGTCTCCACCTCGTCCAGCAATTCGAAGGCATAGGCTGAATCACACCAGCGATTCACATAGGCCGCATCCATCCCGGTGTGAGCGGCCAGTTCGACGGCCGAGGCCTTACCGAGGGTAAGCAGCCCGTCGAACAGACGGTTGACGACACCGATGTAGGCAATATTTAAAAATATCGCGCCCTGGGTACGACGCATCACTTCCTGGCGTAGATCAGCATTCATGGTTATGTCTCACTTCTCGGTCAGCAGTATCGCCCGGATCCTAGCAGATATCCGTATAGATCGTCCTGAGATCCAGGTATGTCGCAGCAAATCCGACAGTACAATTTATTAATCCGGCAACCCGTGTATGCCGCTTCATTCCCACAGATTATTGCTTAAACTAAATAGAGGCCGGATGATAAGTTGAATGCCATCAAGGATTCTCAGTCCGTACCGATAAGATTGAGTGAATCACAGACCGTTAAAATAAATATGCTGCCCAAATACATATCAAGAATACTACGGCTTCTGTATGGATGGAGCGAGTTGATCATCGCCACCCTCATTCTTTATCTGCTGTCCTTTCTGCCCCGCACCCTCAGCCGGTCATTTTATTTTGCCCTGTTTCGACTCTGGTGCAAGATCTTCGTCAATACACTGGGGATCGACCTGCGGCTGCACCAGAAAAACACCAAACCGATCCCCAGGCGTTTCATTCTGATTTCCAATCACCCCTCCGCCTTTGAAGACATCGGTATCCCGGCCCTGTTCAATGTCTATTCGCTGGCCAAGGCCGAAGTGGCCGACTGGTGGTGGGCGGGGCGTATCGTCGAGGCCGCCGGTAATCTGTTCGTCAAGCGCGAATCCCGCGAATCGCGCCGCGAGGCGGCCGAACAGATCATCGATGTGATCAACAGGGGCAAGAATATCGTGATCTATCCGGAGGGGGGCTGTAAGGGGCGGCGGATTTTTCATACCTTCAAACACGGCGCGTTTGATATCTCGATGAAGACCGGCGTACCGATCCTGCCGGTCTTTCTTCACTATGAATCACAGGATGACTTCGAGTGGCGCAACCCGCAAACCCTGCTGCACAAGCTCTGGCACATGACGGTAACGCAGAACAACAGCGTGAATTACTATCTGTATGATGCGATCTATCCGGAGCAGTTCGATAGCAAGGAGGCATACAACGTCTATGTGCATCGCCTCTATATGGACTGGCAGGCGCGTTACCTGGAATAAACCATCAACCCATGCGCCCGACTATTTTACGGGCGGGGGATATTATAAATACGCTGACCTTCAAACATGGTCTTACACTCGGCAACCGATGTCTTGACCAGCGCGCGCTTGAGCGCCCGGTCTGCATCCAGCCACGCCTGCCGCAGGTCATCGGCAATCCCGGCCTCTTTTATCGTCTGGGATAAAATTTTATGCCGCTCTTCGAACAGCTCATCCGTAATCAAAATATTCTGATGCGCCATCTTCGGTGTTTTGCCGGCATAGATCTTCGGGCCTCCCATCAAACCGGCCATAAAGGTAGTTTGCTGGTTTTCAAAGATTTCCTGAGGATGCTCGACAAAAAACTGTTTCAACCAGGGATGGGCGAACAGCTTGTCATAAAAACTTTTATGCACACGGCGCAGGGTATCCATGCCCCCCAGTCGATCAAATAGAGTCGAATCAATTGCCATAATTAATGCTGCCTGCCACACATAATATTGATTGGAAAAATTCCGCAATTAATATATCGACTGATTTTGCCCGAGCATTAATTAAACCCGAGACTACCGCAATAAACCACTCAACAATCCCGTTTTCTCTGGATGATACGAGCCTGCTCGTACCTTCATGGGCTGATTTCCGGCGCCGGTCAGACACGCTTGCATAAAAAAAAACCGCATCAGGCGATGCGGCTGTGTTTTTATTCTGGTTTGTGTGACTGGATTACCAGGTATATTTCTTGTCGCCGGGCGACGGTTTCTTGATAAATTTTTGATAGATGAAGACTGGAAGGGCAAAGTAAACGGCGATAAACAGGACGGTATACCGATAGGGGAAGTCCATAAACAGCCAACCCACAATGATGGTGCCGGTCAGCAACCAGATCAACATCATAACCGCTTTTGGAATATCTTCAGGCATAAGTTCAGGTCCTTACTCACTTTTTTGACAACATTCTCGGCTGAGAAACTCGGCTTTATCTTGGTCTAGAAACCAGCGTATTGTCAACCGGCGAGGAAGGGCAAAAAGGCCTTATTCAGGCCCGTGAGGCACGCGAGGGGTAGTCGAGCAGGGCGATTTCAGCATCGTCCAGCAACGGTTCATAGGCGATGACCTGATCCCTGGGGGCGGGTATCTCGATGGTGATCGTGCCGTCATAGACGGGTGGTGTTTCCCAGCCGTCTATGTAGGGGTCGTGGCGCGCCTTATCAGCCCGAGAGGTATTGAACGAAGTACCGGTCACATAGAAAAAGAGTTTATCGAGCATTTCCTTGCCCGCCAGATATAAGGGTGGCAGAAGCAACACAACCAGTAATATCAGGCTTAAGATCAATTCCACTATTTAGCTCCTTTTTAGAACCAGGTAAAGGGTGCCTCTAAATATAAAACCGGTGACGAATAAATTCTGTGCTTTATGTCCTATTTATAATCCCTCAGGTCACGAATCACTTTTGTGTACTTATACGTTTGCACAGGGCATCTACACCACCGATGTTATTCTGGTGACAATCGGCCTGGCGGGCCTGCGGGTAAGCCGACAGATAGCTAACAGTTGCCAACAGGCTTTCAATGACAAGGCTAATGCCCTTGTTGACCTCGACAAAATATAACTCTGATAGTGGGCCTTTTTATCTATCAGCCAATTAACGATCTCGACACATCGGTGTTAATCGCATAAGCAATCAGGCCGCACCTTTTACACGATAGTTCGGGTCCAGTCTCTCTGCCAGTTTTCGCTCGAAAAAAATTATAGCGTTATTATCGATAGCCCTGACGAACAAGGTCCTTGTTCTGCACGTGATGGAGACAACCGGGGCATAGATGAACTCTTTGTGAATACCAGACTATAAAATGATAGTCAGGACCCTTTCTAACCCTGGTGGGCGGCGAGTTACTTGCGGGTAAATACCCAGTTGTTGCCTTTTGAGAGTGGCTTGTTGAACCGATAGCCATCGGCGTTGAATGATTTGATGTCCTGTGGGTCGGTCATTCGGTTTTGGATAATATAGCGACTCAACATACCACGGGCCTTCTTGGCATAGATGCCGATCATCTTGTACTCACCATTCTTATATTCCTTAAAGGCCGGGGTGATGATCTCGGCATGCAATTCCTTCGGCCGGACCGATTTGAAATATTCATTTGAGGCAAGATTGATCAGGCTGTTGGATTTGAGTTTTTTCAGTTGGGTATTCAGACCTTCAGTAATCGTCGAGCCCCAGAACTCGTACAGATTCTTGCCTCGATCAGTGTCAAGGCTGGTGCCCATTTCCAGCCGATAGGGCTGCATCAGATCCAGCGGTCGCAGCAGGCCATACAGGCCGGACAGGATGCGCAGGTGCCCCTGCGCATACTTGAAGTCCTGACTATCAAACGATTCGGCATCCAGCCCGGTGTAGACATCGCCCTTGAAGGCCAGCACCGCCTGCTTGGCATTTTGTTCCGTAAAAGGTGTCTTCCAGCTCGCGTAGCGATCCACATTCAGATCGGCAATCTTCATACTGACCTTCATCAACTCGGCGATATCCAGCGCGGAAAAACGCCTCAGGCGATTAATAAGCTGTTGTGAGTCTTGCAGATAATCGGCTTGGGTAAACACCCTGGTTTTGGGGGCGGTGGTGTAATCCAGGGTCTTGGCGGGGGAGACAACGATCAGCATGGGTCTGTTCTCAATTTAAAAAGAATGCGATTCTAGCAAATCAGGCCTCAACCTCAACCCGCGCGCCCTGAAATTCCACCACCTGCCCCGGGCGAATCTTGCAGCGCTTGCGCGTTTCGACCAGCCCATCGACTTTTACCCGACCATCCGCGATCAGCATCTTGGCCACCCCGCCGCTGTCACACAGTCCGGTGACCTTGAGCAGGTTATGCAGTTCGATAAACTCTTTGCCTTGCAGGGGGAAGTTCAACATGATGATAAATTTAAGGTGGGGTTAATGTTAATCAGGCGGGGCTAACGCCCCGCATACGATTACCTGTCGACTTGCTCGCTGGCCTCGCGCAACACCTTGCGCCAGCGCCGGTCGCCCAGATAGGCCCAACTGGCCGGGTCTTCGATAATATTTTTTTCAAAGAAGCTGACATAGTGTTGCACGGCCTCCTCGACACTGAAGGTGATCAACGGCTCGCCAAACACCGCATGGATCTCCTTGCCCACGGATCGAAAATACACCGGCAATAACGGCACCTGACGTTTGACCGCGACCTTGGCGGCCCAGGGATTAAAACCGCGGGTCAGACCGAAGATGCTGGCCTGCACACCGCGTTCGGTATGGTCCATATTGTCGAGGGTGGTGGCGATGACATATTTTTCCTTGAGGGCCGAAAACATCGCGCGTGACAATTCCACCGGGCTGCCACCCCGCACCATTAGGATCCGAACCTGCATCGCGCTGAAAAACTCCAGCGCCACCTTGGAACGGGCAATGGTCGAGGGATTTCTCGCCACCAGCAGGGTCGGCCAGGTCATGTTGAGTTTCATGCCGGAAAAGGCGCTGCCGACATTGTGCGGGATATTGAACAACACCCCGCCATGTTCGTTACGCAGGCGTTCCACCATGGCCGCGTCCTCGGCGCGGATGATCACACGCTGCTGCACTGCCCCCGCCCCCTTGCGATACAGGCGCATATAGAGGCCGAAGATCGTCCGGACATTGCTCAGGAACTGGTTATACAACTTGCGTGGATCATGTTTAATACCGCGTCCGGCGGCGATCTGAGTGACATATTCGCAGGTCTGGCGCAGGGAATTCTGTTTAAAGGGATACAACAGTCGCGCCAGGCCGATCAACATATATATAGGTGTCATCGCCAGAGGATAGGGCATGTACTTCGCCGCCTTGTAAAACAGCGGAATAAACATGTCCTTGATGTGGGTGCCGCTGAAGCGCCGGCCCCGGCACCCTTCATATTCAACCACCTCCAGTTCGTCCTGATACAGGGCCGGGGAACGCAGTACCTCGGTGCGGGTAATAACAATTTCATTCGGTTGGGGATAGGTATCGGGCACTGCGCGGGGACTCCTGCAAATAACTAAGGTCTGACAAGGCCATATTATCGAAAAGGAATCCACCAAAAGCAAATCTTATAGCGCTCCGGCGCAACATCGTCGGCGCTCACAAACCTTGTTGGGCTTGCCAATAGTGCAAGCAGGTACGGCAAAGGCTGTGGATAGTTTTGTCGCTGCGTCTTTAACCGAGCATGCGCTTGACGGCCTTCTCCAGGCTGGCGGGTTCGAATGGCTTCTGCACCCAGCCATTGGCGCCCATGTTTTTCGATTTGGTCTTCTTGTAGTCGGCGGACTCGGTGGTCAGCATCAGGATCGGGATATGTTGATAGGCTTCCAGCAGGCGCAGCTTGGACACCAGGCTGATGCCATTCATATTGGGCATATTGATGTCCGACAACACCATATCAACCGGGGTGTCACGGGCAATGTTCAGCGCCTCGGCG
Source organism: Chromatiales bacterium (assembly GCA_024641465.1). Classification (GTDB taxonomy): domain Bacteria; phylum Pseudomonadota; class Gammaproteobacteria; order UBA6429; family Thiohalophilaceae; genus JAHEDB01. The sequence goes on from JAHEDB010000047.1 coordinate 10,133, forward strand.
CCATCACTGGCCAGCACCACTTCATGACCAAGCCCGGTCAGAATGGCATTTACCATTTCGCGCATGGTGCGTGAATCGTCAACTACCAGAATTTTTGCCATGTTGTTCATCCATATGAAATAAAGCGTAGCTAATCTGTTTGCGGTTAACAGGCAAAATTCTTTAGTTGA
>JAHEDB010000443.1 GCA_024641465.1 Chromatiales bacterium
CAATGTCACCGTCGCGGTGATCAAGGTCATCGCCTTTGCCCTGGCCATCGGTCTGGGCATCGTGCTGTGGCTGTTTCTGAAAAAATCCCGCACCGGTCAGGCGATTCGCGCCACGGCGCAAAATGCACGGGCCGCACGCATCCTCGGCATCGACACGCATCGCATCTACGCCATTACCTATAGCGTCAGCGCCGCGTTGTGCGGCGCGGCTGGCAGCCTGGTCGTGATGGCATGGTCGATTCACCCGTATATCGGTTTACCCTATACCGTGCGCTCCTTCATGGTGGTCATCGTCGCCGGTCTCGGTAATCTGCCCGGCGTGTTCATGGCGGGACTTGGCCTCGGCGCGGCGGAAAACCTGGCGGGCTTTCTGCTCGGCACCGAGTTTCAGATCGCCTTTGTCTTCATCCTGATGATCGTGGTGTTGATCTGGCGTAATCGTTCCCTGCGCAAGCAACGGAAATATCTCAAATGAAGCCCTTACACTACGCTTTGTTGTTACTGGTGGGTGTCGCCCTTCCGTTTCTGTTACCGGATTACCGCACCCAACTGGCCTTTCTGTGGGTCATGATCGTGCTGGCCCTGTCGTGGGATATCCTCGGCGGCCAGATGGGTTACAACTCCTTCGGCAATATCGTCTTCTTCGGCGTCGGCATGTATGCCTGTGCGGTGTTTCAGCGTGACAGCGGGCTGGCTTACTACCCCGCCTTGTTGATCGGCATGGGCCTCGGCGGCATCGTTGCTATGCTCACCGCCGCGCTACTCGGTAATGCACTGCTCGGCATGCGCGGACATTACTTTGCCATCGGCACCCTCGGCCTGGGGGTCGCCGCCGGTGAACTGGCCGGTGGCTGGGATTACATCGGCGCGGGTTCCGGCATGACCACGCCCCTGTTCCCCGGTGAACTGTCGGACCGCGACAGCTTTTTCTATTTTCTGTTTTTGGCCTGGGCGATCGTCACCTTTATCTGCCTGCGCTGGTTATACCGGGGCCGCTTTGGTCTGGCGATCAATGCCATCCGCGACAACGAAGCCAAGGCCGAGGCGATGGGCATCCATACCACGCGCTACAAGATCTTTGCCTGGATCGTCTCGGCGCTGTTCCTCGGCGTGATCGGTGGCGGCACCGGCAACATTATTGGTTTTATCGATCCCAAGGACGTGGCCTTCAGCGGCCCGACCTATGGCGTGTGGATGCTGCTGATGGCGATCACCGGCGGCAAGGGTACGCTGTGGGGGCCGGTGGTCGGTGCGACGGTGTTCCATATCACGCAGGAATTGTTCTGGACCCTGTTGCTGGGCTGGCAACGTGTCGCCCTGGGTCTGTTGATCGTGCTCATCGTGTTGTTTTTTCCCGAGGGCATTCTCGGCTGGTTGCGGCAGCGTTATCCGCAACGCTTTGCGGCCAAACCGCCGCAGGATCAACAGCAGGAATCGACGTCATGAGTGCGGTGTTGCTGGATGTTGAGTCGGTCAGTAAATCCTTCGGTGGGATCGAGGCCAATCGTGACATCAGCCTGTCGGTGCGCGAGGGCAAGATCATCGGCCTGATCGGCCCGAACGGTTCCGGCAAGACCACGCTGTTTAATTCCATCGTCGGTTATCATCCGGTCGACAAGGGTAACATCCGTTTTCAGAATAAAGAGATCACCCAGCTGCTGGTGCCGGAGATCGCCCGGTTGGGGATGTTGCGCACCTTCCAGCAAACCCGCATCTACGGCAAGATGAGCTGTATCCAGAATATGCAGATCAGCATGCCGCTGGCGGAGCAGAGTCTGAAGGCGGTATTCAAACCCTTCCGCAGGCAAGATATGCAGGAGATCGAAGACATGCTGGCCTTTGTCGGGCTGCATTCCAAACGCTATCTGCTGGCCGGTGACCTGTCCTTTGGCCAGCAAAAACTGCTGGAGTTTGCCATGGCCCTGATCGCCGGGCCAAAACTATTGTTGCTCGATGAACCCACCGCCGGGATCAATCCTACCTTGATCAACGGCCTGATCGATCGTCTCAAGGTTGCCAATAAGGAGTTGGGCATCACCCTGCTGATCATCGAGCACAATATGCGCGTGATCATGAATATTGCCGATCACATCTATTGCCTGGCCCATGGCAAGTTGTTGGCGGAGGGACCGCCGCAGGAGATTCAGAACAATCAGATCGTGATCGATGCCTACCTGGGGGCGCACTGATGGCGGGTAACAGAAAATCCATTAGCGGTTATGGCCTCGGCTCGGTCGATACGATTATTTCGGTGGACGATGTCAATCGTCAGGCGAGCCAGTTGTCAGAGGCGGCGCCAAGCCGTGATGAGTTGTTAAAGCTGGTTGCGGGTGAACCGCTGATCGAGATCCGCAACCTCGTTGCAGGCTACGGCAAGATGAAGATCCTGCACGACTTTGACCTGCTGATCGGCAAGGGCCAGTCGCTGTGCCTGATCGGCCCCAATGGCGCCGGCAAGTCCACCGTGCTGCATTCCATTTTTGGTTTTACCACGATCATGTCCGGCTCGATTCTTAAACAAGGGACGGACATCACCCGGTTGACCTCGGATCAGAAATTACGCCTGGCCCGCGTCGCCTACATCCTGCAGGATAACTCCGTGTTTCCGGAGATGACGGTAACGGAAAATCTGCTGATGGGCGGTTTCCTGCTGCCCGATCAGTCCAGGGCGCGCGCGGCGGTCGAGAAGGTGCTGGATAAATATTCCCGCCTCGCCGAGCGTCGCCATCACCTGGCGGGTAACCTGTCCGGCGGCGAACGCCGGCTGCTGGAAATATCGCGCG
>JAHEDB010000444.1 GCA_024641465.1 Chromatiales bacterium
ACGCCACCGAGCTGACCTATTTTCGCAAACGCATCGGCGTTGAAGGCGTAGAAAGGATTTTTAACGTATCCGTCAAGTTGCATGGCAAGGCGGCGGAAGAAAAAGAGGTATTGGTCGATACTGCGTATTCCGGCGAACGTGAACACCCATTCCGGTTCATGGTGAACACCTGCGCCCACTAACGTATTGATGTGAATATTAGCATGTTGAGTGTTCACCTTCATCGATTTCGGACATTGCCTTTCTCATCGACTCACCTTTGAGTTTTAACCTGTGGCTGTTATGCAGTAAGCGGTCCAGAATGGCATCGGCCAGGGTGGCGTCACCAATAGCTTTATGCCACTGTTCGATGGGCAACTGGCTGGTGATCAAGGTGGAGCGCAGGCCATGCCGATCTTCCATGATTTCCAGCAGGTCGTTACGCTGACTGAGGGGCATTTTCTCAAGGCCCCAGTCATCCAGTATCAGTAGGTCTGTTTTTGCCAGTTGCTGGATCAGCTTGGTAAAGCGACCATCGCCATGGGCAATACTCAGTGATTCCATTAATCGTGAGGTTCGAAAGTAGCGTACCGACAAGCCATGTCGGCATGCTTGCGTCGCCAGCACACAGCCAAGATAGGTTTTACCGCAACCGGTGGGGCCGGTGATCAGCACATTGTGATGCTGATGTAGCCATTGACTGCTGAGTAGATCGGCGAACTGACTTTTGTTCAGGCCGCGTGGGTGACGGTAATCGATATCTTCCGGGTAGGCTTGCAGCTTGAGTTTGGCGGCTTTTTGCAGACGGCTGATTTTTTTGTTATGGCGTTGCATCGATTCCCTGTCGACCAGTAACGCCAGGCGTTCTTCAAAGCCTAGCTCATCATGGGTGGACGGTTGCGCCAGTTGTTGCTCCAGACCTTCCGCCATGCCCGTGAGTTTCAGGCGGCGTAGGGCTTGTAAGGTTTGATTGTTAAACATCATGTTTCCTTCTTGAGGTTGGGTTAATGGTAATAATCTTCACCGCGAACATTTTCGTGATGATTGAGGCACAGTTCCTCCTGCTCTGCGTTGCCAGTCGTTTCAATCGGTACTTGATCGAGTCCTTGTTTGAGGATGGATTCCACGCTGCTGCGTGTCGGGGAGTTGATAAGCAGTGCGCGGCCACAGGCCTTATTGAGCCGCTCGCGCCCGTATTTTTTGGCATTACTCAACAGGGCCAGAATGCGGCGGTAACTTTGTTCTGTATGGCGTTTTTCTTGAAGCAGACGCTGGACGACTTCGCGCGTCTCGGCGCCGATATCAGCCGCCCAACTCAAAAATCGCTCAGGACTCCACGCCTGCATCGCCTGGTGAGCATGCGGCATATGCTCGGCACAGGTGCTGTGGGCCCCTTGACGGCCACTGCGCGGATGGCTGGCAATGCGTTTGCCGTGATGATAAATCGCGAGGGTCGTGTCACTGGCCTGGACTTCGACGTGCTGCTTGACCAGATGATGCGGTACCGAGTAATAGTGCTTGTCGTACTCTACGTGGTAGTCGATATGCACACGGGCCTGTTTAATGTCGGTGTACTGGTAAGCTTGAACAGGCAAGGGACTCAAGGCCGGTTTATCCAGTTGCTCAAACTGACTCGCGCGTGTGCCGGGCCGTTTTTTAAAGGGGCGTTGATTCAGGTCTTCCAGCAAAAAGCGGATCGCCTGATTCAGTGAGGCCAGGGTAAAAAAGGTTTGATGACGTAGCCGGGCCATGATCCAGCGTTCCACAATTTGCACACCGACCTCGGCCTTGGCTTTATCTTTGGGTTTATAGGGGCGTGCCGGGACGATGGCGGTTTGGTAATGGGCGGCCAACTGTTGGTAGCCAGGGTTGATGTCGGGCTCATAACGATGGGTTTTACGCACGGCACTCTTTAAATTGTCCGGCACCACCAGCTCGGGGACACCGCCGAAGAATTCGAAGGCCTGTACATGGGCATTCAACCAGTCTTCGGATTTTTGACTCCAGCTGGCACAGGCAAAGGTATAGCTGGAGGCGCCCAGCACGCCAACAAACACCTGGGCCTGACGCACCTCCCCGGTATCGGGATTGACCACTGGCATGGTCGGCCCACAGTAATCGACAAACAGTTTTTCACCCGCACGGTGCGCCTGGCGCATGCTGCGTTGCTGGTGGCCCAGCCACACCCGATAACGGTGACAGAACTGCGCATAGCTGTAACCCTCATCCGGGTACTGCTGCCGGTATTCCTGCCACAACAGTTGCTTGGTGACCCCCTTGCGTTTGAGTTCCTGGTAAACAGTCGGGAAGTCAGGCTCGATAAAGCGCCGCTGCCCCGTCGCGGGTTGGCTGGGGAACAACAGGCGCCCCAGTGTACGTTCATCCATCTCAGCCGGAAGCGGCCAGCCAACACCCGCATCGCGCGCCCGTTTAAGGTAAGTCGAGACCGTGCCAAGTCCCAAATTCAGGGCCTGGGCAATGCCGCGTTGACCTAATCCCGCCTCGTGAGACAGGCGCAGTACTTCTTTGATTTTACGCATTGATAACCTCTTGCTTGCCACCGGTACCTTCTCCTCATCTTAAAAAATGAGTGAGCGTACCAGTATTAAAGTAAATCAATACGTTAGAAGGGATTCTGGAACATCGTGAACAGTCATTCTGGATGATGAACACCCATTCTGGAAATCCAGAAAAAGTGTTCAGATAAAACCAGAATAGCTGTTCACGATAAACCAGAACGGGTGTTCACGTTGTTTCAGAATGGGTGTTCATGATGGGCCAGAATAT
>JAHEDB010000445.1 GCA_024641465.1 Chromatiales bacterium
ATGTCCTTATAGAGACATTGCCGGTGTTGACTGGTTCAGAGTGATTTATCCGAAATGTTAAGCAGTACAATTACGGCAGGAGGAGGGTGGATCTTGAGGTTTTTTTGTAAATAATTTGCAATGCGAAAGGTATCAAGGGCTTATATGAATTACAGCGTTTATCAGGCGATCAAGCTCACAGTGGATCTGTGCGCTAGTAGGTGTTTATCCGTCGAGCTGGATAGCCGCCCCAGGTTGCATGAGCAGTTTGGATTCGGGATATGCTGCATTCACGGCTCAGGAATCCCACCCGAGGGTAGTTGTAGGATTTGTCGATCGGTGGTCATGTTAAAGCAGGTTTTTCAGCCCAGTCATGCCCGGGGCTGGCGACAGTGTCGCGCCAGGTCGAGGGAGGGCCCATTGCGCGTTGTATTTTGCGGGGGGTGGTATCCATTGTGCCGGGCTCTGGTATGATAGGCGCCTCGGCCAGACTGCCAAATTCCGTTTCGGAGAATTACAAGCTCCGGTAACGGACCTGTGTACTACCTTTTATCTGAAATTAATAGATTAGGAATTACTAATATAGACGTCTATAATGTAGTAAATCCATCATGTATTGGAAAACACCATGAAAAACAGTAGCCCGAATGTCCTCTATCTGCACCCGAAATTAATCGATCTGCCTCCGGTCGCCATGGACAAGGAAACCATCGCGGAAGACTTCCGGCGTTATCTGAATCGCACTCTGGGCCGTGACAAGGCGAACTTTACCAACCATTACCTGTATGAGGCACTGGCCTATACGGTGCGGGACCGCCTGATGGACCGCTGGAAAAACACCCGTCTTACCTATGAACGCCAGGATGCGCGCCGCACCTGTTACCTGTCGCTGGAATTCCTGATGGGCCGGGCGTTGGGCAATGCCATGCTCAATCTCGGCATCAACGACCAGGTCAATAAAATGCTGTTCGACTTCGGCATTGAAATTGAGGAAATGGAGTCCAGCGAACAGGATGCCGGCCTTGGCAATGGCGGCCTGGGCCGTCTGGCGGCCTGTTTCCTCGACAGTTGCGCGACCCTGCAATTGCCGGTACTCGGCTATGGCCTGCGTTACGACTATGGCATGTTCCGCCAGAAGATCGAAAACGGCTACCAGGTCGAAGAACCCGACCACTGGTTACGCGACGGTAATCCGTGGGAGTTGGAGCGCCCGGAATTTACTCAGCGTGTACAGTTCGGTGGTTACACTGAAAGTTATCACGATGAAAACGGTGAACTACGTCGGCGTTGGGTCGGCAGTCACGATGTAATGGCGTTGCCCTTCGATGTGCCGGTGCCGGGCTATGAAAACAATACGGTAAATAGCCTGCGGCTGTGGAAGTCCACCGCTACCGACGAATTTGATCTGGAAGAATTTAATGCCGGTGATTATACCGAGGCCGTGGCGGCGAAAAACGATGCCGAACATATCACCATGGTGTTGTATCCGAATGATGCCAGTGAAAACGGCAAGGAACTGCGCCTGCGGCAGCAGTACTTTCTTGCCTCCGCCAGCCTGCAGGATGTGCTGCGCCGCTGGACTGCATCGAATAAACACGACTTCAGCCAGTTCGTCGAGAAGAACTGTTTTCAGCTGAACGATACCCATCCGAGTATCGCGGTGGCCGAGCTGATGCGCCTGCTGATCGACAAACACCGCCTCGGCTGGGATCAGGCCTGGCAGATCGTCTCCCGGACCATGGCCTATACCAACCACACCCTGTTGCCCGAGGCCCTGGAAAAATGGCCGGTGCACCTGTTTGCCAGACTGTTGCCGCGCCTGCTGGAGATCATCTACGAGATCAATGCCCGTTTCCTCGCCGAGGTAGCGCAACGCTGGCCCGGCGATAATGATCGCATGCGTCGTATGTCGATCATCGAGGAGGGCCATACCCCGATGGTGCAAATGGCGCATCTGGCCATCGTCGGCAGCTTTTCCATCAATGGCGTGGCCGAGTTGCATTCGAAATTGCTCGTCGAAGGTCTGTTCCATGACTTTTATGAACTCTGGCCGCACAAGTTTAACAACAAGACCAATGGCGTGACCCAGCGTCGCTGGCTGGCGATGTGTAACCCGGCACAACGGGAATTGATGAGCAGCAAGATCGGTGAGGGCTGGGTCACGGATCTGATGCAACTCAAGAAGCTGATACCCTATGCCGACGATAAAAAATTTCGTGAACAATGGCGTCAGGTCAAGACGGCCAATAAACAACGCCTGGCGGACATGGTGCAAAGACGCACCGGGGTCAAATTCGATACCGATGCGATCTTCGATATCCAGGTCAAACGCATTCACGAATACAAGCGCCAGTTGCTCAATGTGCTGCACGTGATCCATCTTTATAATCGCATCAAGCGCGGCGATGTGGCCAACTGGACCAAGCGCTGTGTGCTGATCGGCGGCAAGGCGGCCCCGGGTTATGCCATGGCCAAGCTGATCATCAAGCTGGTCAATAACGTGGCCCGGGTAGTCAATAATGACCCGGCTGTGGGCGATAAACTGAAGCTGGTGTTTTTGCACAACTACCGTGTCTCCGCCATGGAGGTGATTTGCCCCGGCGCCGACCTGTCGGAACAGATCTCCACCGCTGGTAAAGAGGCCTCGGGCACCGGTAATATGAAGTTTATGATGAATGGAGCGATCACCATCGGCACCCTCGACGGCGCCAATATCGAGATCCGCGAAGAGGCCGGGGATGATAACTTCTTCCTGTTCGGTCTGACCGCGGAGCAGGTGAGCGAGA
>JAHEDB010000048.1 GCA_024641465.1 Chromatiales bacterium
CGGACGGGTTTCGGTAGCCACACGGGGCCTGGCCATCACCAACTCCCTGACCCGCATCCAATCCACCGTCAGCGACACCACTGAAAATGGCGTCCTGCAGATAAGCACCCATAGCAGCAGATTTTCCCTGCGCAGTGAGCTTTATTATCAAAACAAACCCGAGTCGCGACTGAATTCCATTGCACTGAACTTCTCGGGGAGATACCTGTATCCCTACCAGTTCAATCTGGGGGTCATCAAGTTTAACAATGATGAATACCAGTATCTGGTGGGACTGAACAAACAGTTTGGCAACTATTCACTATTGACTACCGCCACGCATAAAACAACCGGTGAATGGGGAGTCGACCTGGCCTTTGCCATCAGCCTGGGACGGGATCCGCGTCTCAACCACTGGCATACCCAGGCCGCCCCGCTGGCCACCAATGGCAGTGCCTCGATCCTGGTGTTTTTTGACAAGAACCAGAACGGTATCCGGGATGAAGGAGAGGAAGGCCTGCCGAATGTCGGCTTCCGTTTCAACGACTCCAGCAAGATGCAACGAACAGACGATGCAGGGGTCATCCTGTTTACCGACCTGCCCGCGCACCAGGCCCTGGATCTGGGCATCGATATCGGTACCCTGGAAGACCCCTTGATGGTCCCCCTCAAGCCGGGGGTTCATATAACGGCGCGTCCCGGCCATATCGAGCAGATCAATTTCCCGGTCATCCTTACCGGCGAGATCGATGGTACCGTTTATCTGCACAAGGATGGCAAACACATCCCGGTCGGTGATATCGAGATAGAACTGTTCGATAAATCCGGCAAGTTCATCCACAAGATAAAATCTGCTTACGACGGTTTTTATGTACTGAGCAAGATCCCCGCTGGCAACTATATTATGCGCATCGCACCCGAACATGCGGCCAAAAATGGACTACAGGAGGTCCTGCCCCGAGAAATCGTCATTACGCCGGAAAACCCCTTCATAACAGCGATTGACTTTGTTTTATTCCTGGATAGTAAGAAAAAACCCGCGCCACAAACCGTACCGCCATAATACAGAATGTATCTCAGAGGCTAAATTCTTAGCGATGCCCCAGGCAGATATCTCCCCGGAAACGGTCAATCAATAAATACGAAGACATAGAGATAAAAGCAACACTAGAAAAACAACACCAACTCAAACAGCCTTCTCGGCCCCAGGCGCCTGCCCGATGCAAAGCCGGATAAACTCATCCACTGGAACAGGAGGATAAAAAACCCCGCCCTGTATACTGTCACATCCAAGGCCCGCCAGGGCTTGCAGTTGCTGTTTTGTTTCCACCCCATCCGCCGCCACCTTCAGGCCTAATGCATGCGCCATGCCGACGATGGCGGAAATGACCCGCAAGGCATCGTCCTGACGGCCGATTTCGTCAATCAACATTTTGTTGATTTTCAGTATATTGACAGGCAATTTCCTTAATGTGTTTAACGATGAATAACCGGCGCCGAAATCGTCAATCTCAAGCAAAAAACCGGCCCGACCCATTGTTCTCAGCGCACTTATGGTCTGTTCGACATCACTCACGAGTGCTGCTTCGGTTACCTCAATCGTGATCATGGATGGGAGAACAGCATTCTTCTGTAATGTATTCAGAATATGGTCCACGGCCTTTGCATCACATAATTGCCGGACTGACATGTTGACGGATATATTCGGCAATAAGTTCTCCGGGACAGACTGTCTCATCGCATGCAGAGTTGCACATGCACTTTCAAACAACCATCTACCGATAGTCAGAATAGAACCGTTCATCTCCGCCACAGGAATAAATTCTTCCGGTAACATTTCCTTATCACTATGCCGCCAATACGGTAATATCTCACCGCCGGTAATTTGACCGGAACTGCTATTAGTGATTGGTTGCACCAGGATATAAAGCTCATTATTCTTCACGGCAGTACGCAAGCCATTGGCAAGCTTCAGAAACCTGTTCGAATTTTCGGCGATATCATTATCAAAAAACATCCAGCCATCGCTGCCTCTTGCCGTGGCGTTATACATGGCCGCATTGGCATTTTTCAACATCGATTCCGCGGAGTTGATCATCCCGAACCCCATGGTGATACCCACGCTCACGGAGGAAAACACATCCGCATCACCGATACTAAACGGCTTTTTGAGTCTGGCAACAATACGTTCGGCGATCGTCGTTATCACATCGACCTCATTGACCTGGTCACAAATGACTACAAACTCTCCACCACCAAAACGACCCACGGTATCACCCGGCCTTACCAGACCCGTTAACTCCTTGGCTACAACCTTTAATAATCTGTCGCCGACCTCATGGCCATAATTGTCATTGATCAGTTTAAATTCATTTATTCCGACAAACATCAGGGCAATCGCCTTACCGCTCCGTACTGAGCGAATCAAGGCATTTACCAGGCGATCATTAATCAACGTCCTGTTTGGCAGCCGGGTCAGTGAATCATGCGTCGCCAGCCAGACAAGCTCTTCATCAAACTTGCGCCGGTCTGACACATCTATCAGGGTAGCAACCATTAACCAGCCATTGGCCGTTTTTATCTTGCTGACAGTCGCTTCGGCTGAAAAAAAGCTACCGTCCTTCCTGTAACAGGAAATGCCCGGCCTGACCGCCATTGGACATTTCGTCACTGCCTCGCCTAAAAAATCCGTGACATTTTTTTTGTGCACCTCACGCATGTGTGGCGGCAACAAGAGATGAACCGACATCCCCATCAATTCATCCCTGGAAAACCCAAACATGGAGCAGGTCTTGTTATTTACCCTGACTATCACGCCCTGCTCATTAACAGCAATAACCCCCACATCGGTCACATAAAAAATATCCTGCAACTCGCTATCATTATTTTGTTGCCGGTCAGTCAAACCAATAGAACGGTGTTCCGACAGAGCGTGACCATTTATCTGCTGCCCATCCGGATAATCACGTGTTTCCCCGCTAATGACCAAATACGTGCACTTTCCACCGGTCAATAGCGGCGATATAAGTAAACGCTCCTTGCCGTTACTCGCCTGATAATTATTAACCTCGATCACCTGTTCGGCGCCGGCCTCGATGATTTTTTTAATCTCATCGCTATTGCGGCGCAACAGAGTCATCAAATTACGACTGGTAAGCAAATCAATCTTTATCCTGAACAATCTGTTCAATAACGGATTCGACAATTCATCTTCATCGGGTAAAGGGTATGGCAAAATGGAAAGCACCTGCCAGTCATTTGTCTGTGGTGTATCCTCCATTCCCTGCAACACCGTCAATTGCGGATGATGGTAACGCTCGGGGATTATCGGCGGGATAAGCCCGAACTTTTCCACGATGATAAACCGGCCATCACGATCACAGCGACTGATGTAGGAATTGACGCTGGCGTGATGTGACACAGGGTCCATAATCACTTCACCCTGCGGCGCGGAAATCCTGACGGTTTCCAGCGCCGCGACCAGGGCCTCCGCATTCAGTGAGCCCGCTGCATTGGCGGCCTGGGCAAAGGCGTGTACACAAATATAGGCGCCCTCGCCGAAGTTGGTTGTTATGCCATTCCCCTCCGGCCAGATTCCATCAACCCCCGGTAATGCAGCCAACCGTCGCAGATACTCGGTATTTTTCTTACCCGGTACGCTCATAAAATAGGTATTACTCGAATACAATCCCTCGCGCACCTCCGGCGTTAAATTGGCCACCATCGCTTCATCGTAATGCCCCATCACCACCGACATGCGTTTTTTCAAACCGGCGGCGCTAAACTGGTTTAACAACCTGATCTGGTCAAGGCCCGCGGCATAGGGGACAAATACATCCGCCCCGGATTTTGCAAGCCGTTCCATGAGCAGGCTAAAATCACCACTACCGAGAGGAAAATACTCTTCACCGACGACCTCGCCGCCACACGCCTGCAATGAAAGTTTTGCGGCATCGATCGAACCTCGCGGCCATTCATAATTATTCCCGGCGAAAAACATCTTTGGCCCAACGCGATTGGCCATATAGGGGATCATTTTATCGATTTGCTGATTCGGCAAGGCCGCAAAATTGAAAAAATAGCGATTGAATAGGCTGCCTTCATAAAATGAAAAATTCAGGTAGGGAATTTTCCTTGGCAGCGACACATGGTCTGCCACGGCAATGCGCGAATTGGATAAAAGATTGCCGATAATGGCGACGCATCGATGCCTGTCTATCAGCTTCTCGGCCGCCGGCACGGCCAGTTCCGGCATACTGCCATCATCCTCAATGACCAGCTCCAGCGGGTGGCCCAGCACCCCGCCCTGTTCATTGACTTCCTGACAGGCGACCCTCGCCGCCCGGCTTATTTCCTCCCCATACAGATCGACCAGACCGGTGAGCGGGGACAATAAGCCAAGGCGAACGGCAGCTTTTTTATTTTTATTCGCGTTGGGCATTACATTTAATATACGGTTATCACATCACTTATGTGTCGGTAATCAAGCCGACTAACTGAAGCGATAAATTCCTTACAAGCATTAATAAAAACGCTAAAAGCCCCTATAATCCCCCTCGACTTTAAATCAATAAACGGTGAACTGGGTGTCGACAGCTACTAACTATATATTTGACGTATCACTGGAAGACTTTGAACAACGGGTGATCGAAGCCTCGCATCAACAGCCGATCCTGGTCGACCTGTGGGCCGACTGGTGCCCGCCCTGCGTGGTGGTCGCGCCGATTCTGGCTGCTGTTGTCACTGCCCGTGCAGGTGAGGTGGCCCTGGCCAAACTGGAGGTGGATGAAGGAAAGAATATGAAGATCGCCGGGCGCTATCAGGTACGTGGCTTCCCGACGATCCTGTTAATCTACAAGGGTGAAGAAAAGGGCCGTTTCAGCGGTGCTAAACCCAGGGCCTTTATCGAACAATTTATCGATGCGAGCCTGGCCTGATCATCGGCCTGACTAGCCGGCGCCGAGAAACAACAACAGGGAAGGCAGGGTCAACCAGAGTAGGCCCTTCACCAGGAAGAGCAGAAAGCCCAACCAGCCCAGGCGCTTCAGCCAGGTACTGATTTCGAATTTTTGCTGTGTTTGCTGGATATACATCGGAGCCTCCATAAACCTTATTACGTCTAGGTTTGTATCGGTACCGGCAAAGCAGGTTTTAGATTTATTTGAACCAGTTCACAATTTATTACACTTACAAACATTACACAATTAACTGGATTTATGCGCTTTATTAAAGGTATTTATAAATAAGCCTGGTTCAGGCCGACATCATTGTCGAGAAATAGGGATACCACACCAACAACGACAGGCCAGCCACCGCCAGGTCGGTCCGCAGGGCGCGTTGCAGGCGGTTTCGCTCACTGCCCTGTTTGGCGGTCATCAGCAAGCGGCTCATGATCGCGTCCAGCAGCAGCAACATAAAGACAATCGGCGCCAGGGCGGGAAACAGCAGGGTCGGAAACACGGCCCAACCCTCATAGATGGCCTCGGCGCCGGAGGCGGGTCGGAGAACCGTCATGATGATCGTTGCGCCGAGCAGAATCAGCCGTAACGGTCCCAGCCCCACAAGGTATTGCAAAACAGATTTGGACATTGGATTTTCTCTTAGTGAAGCCTGGATTGAAAATTGACCGCCACGGTATTCTGGGCCGTCTGCTCATTGAACACCAGATCCAGCGAGACATTGTCCCCCTGCTCCCTGGCCACAACCCGGCGCATCTCGGGATAGCGATTGGCCAGATAGGCACAGGCGGCGGCGATCAGTCCCTCTTCATTGTCCTGCAGGGCAGTCATCAGCTGGATGGCGACAAACTGGGCGCGCTGCACAGGATCGGGTTCGCTGATCGACTGGCCGGCCAGTTCGATGCCCTCGGACATATCCGCATCCATCTTATCCAGGAACTGGCGCTGATGACCGGGCAAACGGACATTGCGGTCATATTCGATGACCTGGGTACCGTTTAACTCGACGTATAATTTTTCACTCATCGCGGATTGGCCTTGGTTTTCACTATCACGGTTATTACGCCTACTGCGTATCCCTGCACGTCATTTTTTCACTGCCTGTTGTTGCAGGAAGTCTTCGATCACCGACACCGGCACGGCACCGACCTGCTGTACCGTCAATTTACCTGTTGGCGAATAGATCAGGAAGGTCGGTGTCCCCACCCAGTTTTCCCCGGTGGCGTCGTAAAACAGATCGGCCACGTCCTGGCCTTCGCCGATGATATTCGGAAAATGCAGTTTATGTTCCTTGATAAACCCCTCGGCGGCCTTTTTATTCGCCTGCCCGTCGATGGAAATGCCCAGCATGACCGCGTCCTTGTCTTTGTGCTTCAGATAAAACTGATCGTAGTGCGCGGCCTCCTTGTTACACACCAGGCAGTCCGACGCCCAGATCATCACCACGGTCCATTTACCCTTACCGGTAAATTGCTCGATCGACGTCGGTTTGCCGGAAAAATCCACCAGCGGTTTGGCCTGTAAGGCATCCAGGGGCAACAACACACCCAATAGCAGAATGAGCCGGCTCATTTTATCGATTTTAAACATATCAGGGATGCTCCAGTGACTGATGTTGGATTGTACCGGATCGCCTGCCGGATACGAATAGTAAATCCTCAGACCGGTCACAGCCGGGCCTGGTTCCCCGTGGCGATCCGCCAGCCTGCCCGCGGGGCTATATTTTGCTATGCTCATGCCTGTTTGATCGAAAACCTATAGGACGATATGCGGCTTTTATTCATGCGCCACGGCCAGACCAATTACAATCTGCTCGGCCTGTGTAATGGTGACCCGGCACGGGATGTCCACCTGACCGACACCGGAATACAGCAGGCCATGCAGGCCGCCGAACAGCTCAAGACGCAAAGACTGGATCTGATCCTGGTGTCCGAGCTGCCCCGCACCCGGCAAACCGCCGAGATCGTCAACCGCACTCACCAGGCGGAGATCCGCGTGCACCCTGCCATCAATGACATTCGCTCCGGTTGTGAAGACAGACCGGTGGCGGAATACCAGACGGCGATCGCCGGGGATCGGCTGCGGGGCAAGGTAAATGACGGCGAATCGCTGCTGGAATATAAACAGCGTGTGATGGATTTTTTACTCTGGTTGCAACAGCAAAGCTGGCCGTGTGTACTGGTCGTGGCGCATGAGGAAACCCTGCGCGTCGTGACCGCCCATTTTGAACACCTGCCGGATGAGGCCATGCCCGACCTGCATTTTGCTAACTGTCAAATCCTCAGCTACACCGCGCCATGAACTACCCCTATGGTCTGCTCCCGGATGCATGGCTGTGGACGGCACTGGTACTCTTTAGCCTGATATTCCTATATACCTTGCTCACCTGCCCCTGGCGTCAGATCCAGGCCAACAATATCATGCACGCCTATCTGGGTAGTTGCGTCATACTGTTGGTGTTATGGAGCGTGCGATCCAATGTCATCCCGGGTCTGGAATATCACTATCTCGGCGCAACCCTGCTAACCCTGATGTTTGGCTGGCGACTGGCCTTTATTGCCCTGTCCATCGTCCTCGCCGGCATGGTCATCCATGGCAGCAGTGACTGGCAAAGCTACCCACTCAACGCGTTGTTAATGGGCTTGATACCGAGTGTATTGAGTTATTCCCTGTTCCGACTGGTTGACCGCCATTTACCAAATCACTTTTTTATTTATATTTTTATCAACGCCTTCTTCGGCGCCGCCCTGGCGCTGACCACGACGCTGTTGCTGGCCATGCTGATCACGCTGGCGGGCGGGGTCTACAACTGGCAGGCGCTGAGCGGCGATTACCTGCCGTTTGTCCCCCTGATGATTTTTCCCGAAGGCTTTATCACCGGTTTGCTGATCACGGTTATGGTCGTGATGCGCCCCGAGTGGGTCCATACCTTTGATGACCATCGCTACCTCGACGGCAAATAATCGCCCCAGACGGCTATAATTGAATAATGATATGCAACGGTCACAGATTAAGCGGTCTGGTATTTTCACTATACAGTTCTTTATTATGGGCGGAACAACCTGCAGGTGAGTCGGACAGCACCGCACTAACACAGCTCCATCTGGCCCCTACCGGCCATCTCTACTCACCTTACCTGGCGGATCAAAAACGGGTTACCTTCGGCATACAACTTTTATACGCCGCTGAGTCTGATATACCCGACACTAAATCCGCCCGCATTGCCCTGCGCATGGGAGGCCGCCTGGAATTGTTTAACTGGCATAACCCGAATCACCCGCAACAACAATTACAGGCCAATCTCGAGATTGGTTTTCGCGGCCACTTCGACCTCCAAAACTCACAGGACAATATCGGCTGGGATGGCAATTATGGTCTGCTGTTCAGTTATCGCGCCAACCAGACTATCGCCTACCGGTTTGGCCCCTACCACACCTCCAGTCATGTCGGAGACGAATACACCGAGCGGACCGGCCGACAGCGTATTGGTTATACCCGCGAAGAACTATTGGCCGGCATGCAGATCAATCTAAACCCGCAATGGCAATATTATCTCGAAGGGGGTTATGGCTATAACATCGATGAGAAGCCCCTGCAAAAACGCAAACGCCTGCAATCCGGCATTCAATACCAACAAACCCAACTTTCAAAACACGAACGGCTCGGCTGGTATGCCGGGCTGGACCTCTCTTCGTATCAGGAGCGGGAGTGGGCGATCAACCAGGCCCTGCAGATCGGCTTTGCCTTTGCCGCCGCCCCACACGTCTGGCGTCTCGCCTTCGATTATTACGACGGCCAGTCGGTGATCGGTGAATTTTTCCAGCACGATGAAAAATATGCCGGTGTCAGCCTTTACCTCGATATTTAATAACGCGCTTGCCTGCACCGCGTAGGGCGGTTATGTTGAGCGACTGACATTCATTTTATCCTGCACAGGCAAGACCCGATGACCGAAGTTGTTTTTAGCTGCCCGGAAGATGCTGAAACCGCCTTTTACAAGGCCTTTGAAACGGCTGACCTTGCGGCGATGATGCGGGTCTGGCTCGATGCCGATTACGTGGAGTGTATCCATCCCATGAGCCACCGGCTGATGGGCATCACCGCCATCCGCGACAGTTGGCGGGATATATTCAAGAACAACACCGATATCGAATTTGAAACCGTGGAAACCCGCCGCATCAAACACCGTGATATCGCCATCCATGTGGTCAATGAAAACCTGTTGCTCAAGGGCAAGCAACGGGCACAGATCCTCAGCACCAATATCTACGAAAAGACGGCGACCGGCTGGCATATGATCCTGCACCATGCCTCACCTGCACCTCAGCAAGTAGAACCCGCGCGCCCTCACACCTTCCACTAGCCCGTCTGCTTCTGCAAAGCTTATTGCCTACTAAAACTCTCGGTTTATAAGTGACGCAGTGCGTCACTTTGTGACCCGCTGCGTCACCTGCATCGTTTCACAACATCGACGTGATTCGCATCACGTCCTGCACCTCGCCATAACTCATTGATCCGTTTGAGATCACACTTTTCCCGTGATGTACATCACGCTTGGCATGCGAGATGCAAAACAGTTCACAGAAAGAACGGTTAGGAGTTCTGACAAAGGCAAATCCAACTGAAAAGTCGGATACGCAAAGTCACCGGTCTAACGGGTTATTAACCCCATGACAGCGGGACCACCGGAACTCAACAGGTAGCACGCAGTACTCCTGACCCCTTTGCCCTCACGGGCAAGACGTAAGGAGTATAACAATGAGAATTTATAACGCTTGCACGCTACAAAATCGTCTCCACATCCTCAACACCGGGCTGTTGGCTCTCGCCCTGTATCTGATCGGCAACATAGTTTCTGCACCGATTGAAGCCGCCGAACTGGATGGCTCCTATCACATGATCGTGAACGGGCGTTCGTATCACATGGACAAACCCCGCAATGGTTATAAATACAATGAAAACAATTATGGCTCAGGCATACAGTACGAATTTGGTCGGCAGTATGGTAGTCAGTGGGTTCCGTTTGTCACAAGCTCGGCCTTCAGTGACTCCTTCAACAATCTTTCCTACTACGTGGGTGGTGGTGAAACGCGTCGTTACTACATCAAAAACGGCTGGCACATGGACCTCGGCTATGTCGGTTTCATGATGGCCCGTAAAGATATCAATGACTACGCCCCCTTCCCGGGTGTCCTGCCGGTATTTTCGATGGGGACGCGAAATCTCGCCCTCAACGTGACCTATGTTCCACCGGTGAAAGAAGGCCTTGCCGA
>JAHEDB010000446.1 GCA_024641465.1 Chromatiales bacterium
AATGTCGATACCGACGCCATTATTCCCAAGCAGTTCCTCAAGTCGATCAAGCGTTCCGGTTTTGGCCCGAACCTGTTCGATGAATGGCGCTATCTGGATCACGGCGAGCCGGGCATGGATAACAGCGGTCGACCGATTAATCCGGACTTCGTCCTCAATCAGCCTCGTTACAAGGGCGCACAAATCCTCATCGCCCGGGAGAACTTCGGTTGTGGTTCATCGCGTGAGCATGCGCCTTGGGCCTTGCTGGACTACGGTTTTCGTGTGATCATCGCGCCGAGTTTTGCGGATATCTTTTACAACAACAGTTTTAAAAACGGCATCTTACTCATCAAACTGGATGCGACTGTCGTCGACCGCCTGTTTAAAGATGTCGAGGCCAAAGAGGGTTATCAACTCGATGTCAACCTGGAAAAACAGACCATTACCAGGGCCGATGGCAGTGTCCTCGAATTTGAGATCGATGAATTCCGCAAGCACCTTTTATTAAACGGCCTCGATGATATCGGTCTGACCTTGCAGCATGTCGACGCCATCAGAGCATATGAAGTTAAACGTAAGGCAGCCGCGCCCTGGTTATTTAATTCCTGACCACCAAGACGCCAAGACACCAAGTTGTTATTTGGTTTTCTTGGCGCCTTGGTGACTTGGTGGTGAAAAAGAGGTTTATTATGACAAAGAAAATTGCAGTATTACCCGGTGATGGCATCGGTAAGGAGATCGTCGCCGAGGCGGTGAAGTTGATCAAGGCCCTGCAGGCCGATGGTCTGGATGTGTCGATGGAGGAAGGTCTGGTCGGTGGTAGCGCCTATGATGTCACCGGCAGTCCCCTGCCCGAGGCCACGCTGAAACTGGCCAGAGAGGCCGATGCGGTTTTGCTCGGCGCCGTCGGCGGCTATAAGTGGGAATCGCTGGATATTTCCCTGCGACCGGAAAAGGGTCTGCTCGGCCTGCGCAAGGAACTCGGCCTGTTCGCCAATCTGCGACCGGCGATTCTCTATCCGCAACTGGCCGATGCCTCGACCCTCAAACCGGAAGTGGTGTCGGGGCTGAATATCATGATCGTGCGTGAACTGACCGGTGGTATTTACTTTGGCCAACCACGCGGTGTGCGCACCCTGGAAAACGGCGAACGCCAGGGATATAACACCCTGGTTTACAGCGAATCGGAGATCAAGCGCATTACCGAAGTCGCCTTTGATATCGCCCGCAAGCGTGGTAAAAAAGTCTGTTCGGTCGACAAGGCCAATGTGCTGGAGTGTACCGAGTTGTGGCGTAACGTCGTCAACGAATGCCATAAGGGCAACAGCGATATTGAACTCAGCCACATGTATGTCGATAACGCCGCCATGCAACTGGTGCGAGCGCCAAAACAGTTCGACGTGATGGTCACCACCAATATGTTCGGTGACATCCTGTCGGATTGCGCCGCCATGCTGACCGGCTCCATCGGCATGTTGCCCTCGGCCTCGCTGAATGAAAAAGGTCAGGGCATGTATGAACCGATCCACGGCTCCGCCCCGGACATCGCCGGTAAAAATATCGCCAATCCCCTGGCCACCCTGCTTTCTGTAGCCATGATGTTGCGTTATTCCCTCGATGAAGCGGCGATGGCCGATCGTATTGAGAAGGCGGTAGAGAAGGTGCTGGACCAGGGCCTGCGTACTGCGGATATCTGGTCCACAGGTATGAAAAAGGTTAGCACCACCGAAATGGGTGATGCGGTTGTTGCGGCTCTGTAAATGATTAACCGCCAAGTCGCCAAGAACGCCAAGTGTTTATATTTATTTATTCTTGGTGCCTTGGCGTCTTGGCGGTAAAAAATATTTCTTGAATGAGGACAGGATAATGAAACGAGTAGGGTTTGTTGGTTGGCGCGGTATGGTCGGTTCAGTGCTCATGCAGCGCATGCGTGAAGAAAATGATTTTGCCGGTATCGAGCCGGTGTTTTTTACCACCTCGCAGCCGGGCAAGCCCGGTCCGAATGTCGGTAAGGATGTGCCACCACTAAAGGACGCCAACAGTATCGATGACCTGAAGGCGATGGACGTGATCATCACCTGCCAGGGCGGTGATTATACCAAGCAGGTTTACAAACCCCTGCTCGATGCGGGCTGGAAGGGCTACTGGATCGATGCGGCCTCAACCCTGCGCATGAATAACGACAGTATCATCATCCTCGACCCGGTGAATAAGGATGTGATCCAGAACGGTCTGAGCAAGGGCATCAAGACCTATGTCGGTGGTAACTGTACTGTCAGTCTGATGCTGATGGCCATCGGTGGTCTGTTCGAACGCGACCTGGTCGAGTGGATCGCACCCATGACCTATCAGGCCGCCTCCGGCGCCGGCGCACAGAACATGCGCGAACTGATCAAGCAGATGGGCGCCATCAACGATCACGTCAAGGACCTGAATGATGACCCGGCGACCGCCATTTTGGAGATCGATAAGAAGGTCATCGACTTTGTGCGTAGCGATGCCTATCCCACCGATCACTGGCCCGTGCCACTGGCCGCGAGTCTGATCCCATGGATCGACGTGCAACTGGAGTCCGGTCAAAGCAAGGAAGAGTGGAAGGCACAGGTGGAAACCAACAAGATCCTCGGTCGCAGCGATCGTCAGGTACCGATAGATGGCCTGTGTGTGCGCGTCGGCGCCATGCGTTGCCACTCCCAGGCACTGACCATCAAGATGAAGAAAAATGTCCCGCTGGATGAGATCCATGGCATGCTGGCCTCCCACAATGACTGGGTCAAGGT
>JAHEDB010000447.1 GCA_024641465.1 Chromatiales bacterium
CAGTCCGGCACGACAGGTGCCGGGATAGATGGATTTGTTGCCGCTACCGGCCTGTGACTCGGCAATGCGTTTGCGGCTACAGGCACAGGGATAAACACGGCCTGTGTCCTGTAAGGTCGCGAGGGCATCGCGATAGATCGCATGTCGCCGGCTCTGGTAGGTCACCGGGCCATCCCACTCAAAACCAAAACCCTCCAGTGTCCTGAGGATGGCGTCGCCGGCGCCGGCCACCTCCCGCGGCGGGTCGATATCATCAATGCGCAGCAGCCATTCACCCTGTTGGCTTTTGGCCTGTAGATAACTGCCGACGGCGGCGATCAGGGACCCAAAATGTAACGGGCCGGTGGGCGAGGGGGCGAAGCGGCCGCGGTAGATGGAGGGGCGAGGATCGAGGGGCGAGGGGTGAGGAGATTGATCAGGCATTTTGTCGTGAATTCATCCATTCAAAATCGAGTGTCATACCTTGTTGTCAGGCCGGACCTGCGGTGGGGTGACACCTATGAACATCATGCCCTTATTCATACCAACGGGTAAACGCGTCCACGGCCTCCCGTGGCAGCCGATAATTATTTACCGGGTGTGCCTTGTCCGCATAGCCCAGCGCCATACCGGCGACGAGCAGCTGGTCGTTGGGTACGCCGAGGATTTGCCTGACCCGATCAGGATACTCGGCCAGTGAGAACTCCGGGCAGGTCGCGAGCCCCAGGCCATGGGCCGCCAGCATGACGTTTTGTAAAAACATGCCCATATCGAGCCAGGAACCCTGATTGAGGTCTCTATCGATAAAAAACAGCAGGCCTGTGGGCGCGCCAAAAAGCCGGTAGTTGTTGTACCAGGCCTTTTTTCTCCCATCGGGGTCGTCCTTGCCAATGCCGAGGGCGCCATACAAGGCCAGGCCGGTATGTTTGCGGCGGCCTTTATAGGGTTCACGCCACTCGGTGGGGTAATAGGGATAGTCTGGATTTTCAGGCAGATTATCGTCACGTGCCTGTATCAGCGTATCGGTAATGGATTGCCGGGTCTTGCCCGTCACCACGGCGACTCGCCAGGGCTGGGTATTGGTTCCCGAGGGCGCCCAGCGGGCCGCTTCCAGAACCTGCTGGATAAGGGCCTTATCCACGGGCTGATCCAGATAAGCACGACATGCCCAGCGGCTTGTGATGGCATCGACAATATTCATATAAACCTCATAAATCATAGTAAGTAATTACACTGGATTCCTAAAGTAACCCGCCGCCAAGCCGATGTGAAGAACTTAACGAATAACAACCTCACGGAGAACCCTCTTGAACGAAGAATCGCTTATAATACATGGTGTTACAGAAGATGGTAGTAAACTTCGTCCGAGTGACTGGATTGAACGAGTGTGTTCCAGCGTGACCGCCTTCGGCGAGCAGCAGTGCAAGATCATCGCCAGAAATGTTCAGCCGTGCGTGATCGATGGGGAGAAGTGCCTGGTGATTGGCCGTAATCTGGAGGACAAAAATCCCCCGGCCTATGCCTTCCTGATGAGTTTTGCCAGTATGAACAAGCTAAAGGTGGTGGAGGATCGAAGGCACGGAGACCGTGCCCTCGCGGTGGAATAAACGCCGTATTACATGCGCTGTTTTTCGCGGATTTCGTCCAGGCTCTTGCAATCGATACACAGCGAGGCCGTGGGGCGGGCCTCCAGGCGTTGAATACCGATCTCCACGCCACACTGTTCGCAGAAACCGTATTCACCCTTCTTCAGGTTATCCAGTGACTCATCAATCTTTTTGATCAGCTTACGTTCCCGGTCACGAGCGCGCAGTTCCATGGTGAACTCGGATTCCTGGGTGGCCCGGTCATTCGGGTCAGGGAAATTGGCGGCCTCATCCTGCATGTGATGCACGGTACGGTCGACTTCCTCCATTAATTCGCGTTTCCAGCTGAGCAGGATCTGGCGAAAATGGGCCGACTGGGCATCATTCATATACTCTTCGCCTTTGCTCGCCGTGTAGGGGACGAATTGTCCGGCTTCGGAATTCGTCTTGGCGGGGGCGGTCTTCTTCGCTGCTGATTTTTTCACTACGGTTTTTTTCGCTGTTGCCGGTTTAGCCGCTGCTGTCTTCACAGCCGGTTTTTTTGCTGCGGTCGTTTTTTTGACCGTGGTCTTTTTGGCAGCCTTCTTCGCCGTGGTCTTCTTGGCGGTAGACTTCTTCTTTGCAGTCGTCTTCTTTTTTGCGGCCATGTTGCGATTCTCCTGCCTGTTTTTGCTTCCGAAATAAATCAAACGCGCTTCTATATCAGATCCAATCCGTGATCGCAAGAAATCAGCCTGAATTAAGCTAATTTATTTAGGCAATATAAACGAAAATAAGTTCTATCTGTTTGAAATAAAAGCGGTTGCCGATAAAACAAGCAATAAGGGTAGCAGTAAGTATGTGCGAATCAAGGTCACTCAGGTATGCTAGCGTTTTTCTGCGAAAATACGGGTTAAAAAGTGAAATTAGAAGCACTGTTATTTGATGTCGACGGCACCCTTGCTGACACCGAACGCGACGGCCATCGGGTCGCCTTCAACCAGGCCTTTGCCGAGGCCGGACTGGACTGGGACTGGTCGGTAGACTTGTACGAAAAACTCCTTGCGGTCACCGGTGGCAAAGAGCGTATCCAGTATTATCTCGATGAATTCAATCGCGGTTTCAAGCGTCCTGTTGAGCTGGCGGCTTTTATTGCCGGCTTACACAAGGCCAAAACCCGTTATTACACCGAGCTGCTGGGGCAGGGCGCCATTCCG
>JAHEDB010000448.1 GCA_024641465.1 Chromatiales bacterium
TGCACGCCGTACTCGACCGCAACCCCCACCACGGTATCCACTTCCGCGTACTGACCAAGATCCTGCGTCTGTCCGGTGGTGACCACCTGCACTCCGGTACCGTTGTCGGTAAGCTCGAAGGTGACCGCAACGCCACCCTCGGCTGGATCGACATCATGCGTGACAAGTTCATCAAGGAAGACCGTTCACGCGGTATCTTCTTCGACCAGGACTGGGGCGCGATGCCAGGCGTACTGCCGGTCGCCTCTGGTGGTATCCACGTATGGCACATGCCAGCGCTGGTCAGCATCTTCGGTGACGACTCCGTACTGCAGTTCGGTGGCGGTACACTGGGTCACCCCTGGGGTAACGCCGCCGGCGCCGCTGCCAACCGTGTTGCCGTTGAAGCCTGCGTACAGGCCCGTAACATGGGTCGTGAACTTGAGAAAGAAGGTAAGGACATCCTTACCAACGCTGCCAAGCACAGTCCTGAACTCAAGATTGCGATGGAAACCTGGAAAGAAATCAAGTTTGAATTCGACACCGTTGACAAGCTGGACGTTGCTCATAAATAACAGTGACGAGGCACGAGTGACGAGTGACGAGGATAAACCTCGTTACTCGAACCTCGATACTCGCTACCTTATCCCAGAGTATTTGTTAAATGCTAAACAAGCGAATTCGATATAAATTTATTGGAGTAAACAACAATGAGTGATATGCAAGATTACAAATCAAGCCTGGCGGATGCCGCCAGCCGCAAGTTTGAAACGTTTTCATACCTGCCGCCCCTGACCGCCGCTGAAACCCGCAAGCAGATCGAGTTCATCGTCAGCAAGGGCTGGAACCCCGGTATTGAACACACCGAACCAGAAAATGCCTCTGGCAACTACTGGTACATGTGGAAACTGCCGATGTTCGGTGAAACCAACGTCGATGCCATCCTGGCTGAAGTTGAAGCCTGTCATAAAGCACACCCGAAGAACCACGTTCGTCTGTTGGGCTTTGACAACTTCGCCCAGTCAGCCGGTGCGGCCATGGTAATTCACCGCGGCAAGACTGTTTAAGCAGTAAAAACAGGCCCCTGCCTGTCGTATCGGACAGGGGCATTGTTTAATAAATCATCTTGTTGTTTCGCTGACAGGATTATTTATTAAACAGCAATATAACCGCCAAGACGCCAGGCACACCAAGATTTCTTGTTGTTTGTTTTCCCGGATTAACGGCATTGGTGTTATAAAGACCTTTATATTGTTCGTATATACAAATTATATTTCTTGTTTTCTTGGCGTTCCTGGCGTCTTGGCGGTTAAAAGGGTTTAATAAATGACAAAACCAGATAAATACGTCGGTATCGACAACGATATCAACGGTGGCATGACCAGTATCGGCAAGATCATTCGTGACGCCTGGGTATTCGGCTTAATCCCGGAGACAGAAAGCTGTCAAAACTGGAATCTGGCCGGGATCGACGCCCTGCTGCAACAGGTCAATAACGAATGGGACAAATACGGCTGCATGGTCAGTCATTTACCCAAAGAACTGTTTGAACGTC
The DNA here is from genome assembly GCA_024641465.1 of Chromatiales bacterium. Taxonomy (GTDB): domain Bacteria; phylum Pseudomonadota; class Gammaproteobacteria; order UBA6429; family Thiohalophilaceae; genus JAHEDB01. The sequence goes on from JAHEDB010000448.1 coordinate 1,535, forward strand.
ATCAGAAAGTACATGGCGCCTGGATTGACAGGGCCAAGGCCGCCGGCTGGTCAGGTGATACCGAAACCGATGATGAAGATTAAAAATTCTCACCGCCAAGACGCCAAGAACGCCAAGGTCGGAAATTGATAATACATAGCACGCTTGGTGTGCGTGGCGTCTTGGCGGTTCAAGATTAAATATTTTGATTAAAGCAACATCCAATAAATGAAGGTGTGTTATGGCTACTACTAAAAAAGAAACCGGTGTCGACCCCAAACAGTACATCATCAAAAAGGAACCGTATTACGAAGCGGTGGGCGAGGAGATCGCACTGTATGAAGCCGCCTATAACGTCCGTATGCCGATGATGCTGAAGGGCCCAACCGGTTGTGGTAAATCACGCTTTGTGGAATACATGGCCTATAAACTCGGCAAGCCGCTGATCACCGTCGCCTGTAACGAAGACATGACCGCCTCGGACCTTGTCGGCCGTTTCCTGCTCGACAAGGACGGCACCAAGTGGCAGGACGGACCGCTGACCACCGCTGCACGCATCGGCGCGATTTGTTATCTCGATGAAGTGGTTGAAGCCCGGCAGGACACCACCGTGGTGATCCACCCCCTGACCGACCATCGCCGTAATCTGCCACTCGACAAGAAGGGCGAACTGATCGAGGCCCATGCCGATTTCCAGCTGGTGATCTCCTACAACCCCGGTTATCAGAGCCTGATGAAGGACCTGAAACAATCCACCAAACAACGTTTTGGCGGGCTGGACTTTGATTATCCTGAAGAAAAGATCGAAACCGCCATCGTCGCCAAGGAATCCGGCGTCGATGAAAAGACCGCCGGCAAGCTGGTACAGATCGCCCACCGCGCCCGTAACCTCAAAGGTCACGGCCTCGACGAAGGTATCTCGACCCGTCTGCTGGTCTATGCCGGCCAGTTGATCAGTAAGGGAGTCGCCCCGGTCGCCGCCTGTAGCATGACCATGGTCACGCCACTGACCGACGACCCGGATATGCGCGATACCCTGAACGCCGCCGTGCAGACGTTCTTTAGTTGATGTTCACCACAGAGGACACGGAGGTACACAGAGAAATAACATTCTCAAAATCAATAGTCCCTGAGGTCAAATGTATATAACTATGAACAGTAAACTTAAGAGAAACGAGAAACTTATACACAGTACCGATAATTTTTCATTATTTTCCTCTGTGTAGCTCCATGTCCTCTGTG
>JAHEDB010000449.1 GCA_024641465.1 Chromatiales bacterium
CAACCATGCCACAGGACAACAAATCAATGTACTGGAGCCAACCCCGCCTGGTGTCATGACTGACATGGCCATGCAGGAACTGGTCGCCTGGTATAACAACACACTTCACGAAGCCGCATGGTCATTACTGGTTGCCACCGAATTTGTATTCCGTTTTCTGGCTATTCACCCCTTTCAGGATGGCAATGGACGTTTAGGCAGGGCCCTGTTCCTGCTTGCATTACTACAGTCTAATGATCAAGAGCTGATGGCCATCACGCCCTATATCGCCATCGACCGTCATATCGAACAAAGCAAGGCGCAGTACTACAAAGTACTACACGAAGCTGCCGACGGAAAATTTCAACAGGATCCAGGAAAATACCGTTATGACAATCTGGCCCATTTTTTTATTCGCATGGTCGACAAGGCTATCAGTGACATCCAGGTCTATCGCGCACGCTATGCCAACCTGCAAAAACTGTCAGAAAATGCACGTACCCTATTAAGCATGTTCAAAGCCAGCCCGGAAAAACGTCTGAAGATTTCCGATATCGAACAGGCCACAAACATCCCGCGACGTACAATCCAGTACTCACTCAAGACACTGACAGAAAAACAGTTCCTGCAGAAACTCGGTACGGGTCCGGGTAGTCGGTATCAATTGGTGTTCTAAAAGACTAAAAAGCCTAATCCGGTACTTAACGTCCTCGCCCCGGGACTGATAAACTACATTGAGTACCTTCAAACCCGGGCAACTCTATAAACATCAAACTGAGAAGCAAGATGGCTAAAGAGATTAAATTCAGCGACATTATCGATGCCTTTGACTTCGCCAACTTTGGCAGCATGGGTGAAAATCAGGCCTGGCTTGATCGGGAAACAGGTAAAATCTATCTGTGTTCCGACTACGACGACGAGCCTATTGCCCTGCCGGAGGATATCGACAATGACGAAAAATATATTGAAATCCCCTCCAAGCGCGACCTGGATCTTGGACAACGACTCGTGTTTCGTTTTATCGATGAATATCTTCCCGAACAGGAAGATCAGGTACAGCGGATATTCAGCAGGAAAGGTGCCTACGGCCGTTATAAAAATCTGCTGGAACAGCATGGGATGCTCGACAAATGGTTCGAGTATGAAACCAGTTCACGACAACAGGCCCTGCGTGAATGGTGTGAATTCAATGATATTAAAATTCAGGGATAAGCATCCCGACCGAATCTAAAACCACCGACCTCCCTTCGCACACCGGGAGGAGGTCAGGATAAAGGAATCGACATGCTGCAATTTCACTGCACACAAAAGGTCATCAAACAACTGGGGCTTACCGCCAAAGACCTGGGCGCGTGACGGCCCGGCGGCACCCCGCTCGGCAACTGGTATATGAACCTGTTCATGCTGGACAGACGCAAGACCTTTATCTTCATGAGCGAGCGCACCCTGTTCTCGTTTATTGTCCCTGGCATCAACAAAGCCAATATAGAGAGTTTTCCGGAAGTGTTCTATCTCGGCCTCGGCCAGGCATTGGCCCACGAGGGCTTCGGCATCGATACCATCAACAAGGTATTCGCCGGGTACAAGGAATACGCCTACAGCAAAACCGACAGCAAAAAACTGCTCGGCAATATGAACGACCTGGTCGGCCTGTATACTCACAGCGTCATTTACGATGGGGGTCTGAAAAACTGCGACCTGACAGCCATCACCATGCAGATGAACCGCACCCCGCAAAGAAACCTGGGCTGGGACTATTCCATTGATGCCGTCAAGGCCCTGCTCGACCAGCCCGTTAGCGTGAATTGAAAGTGGTTAGACTATAAATAACCAATTGGAAGTGGTTCTTAAAACTGTTTTTTGATCCATGAAATGGGCCTTCTAAGCCTTAAATTGGCCTGATTATTAAGTAATTTGTACGACTTATTAGGTAGTTGCGTGGGGCGGCCCCGGAGTCAGCCCCAAATTGGGACCGAGGCTGAAATAGCTTTTGAAACGACCTGTAAAATCCGTAAAATCGATAGCTAAACAATGACTTAAGGATGAGTTAAATGCCTACCCTGTGCACCCACTTGAATATATACGCAAGTTGCGTATACTTAACACTATGAAGCTGGTGTTCTTCGAAACACCCCTCTTCACCCGCCTGCTCGCGGATTATCTGACAGATGAATCGTACCGAGAGTTACAGACAGTACTGATGCTCAAGCCGGAACTTGGCGACATCATGCCCGGCACCGGTGGCTTTAGAAAACTGCGCTGGCAGGATCAGCGAAGAGGCAAAGGCAAGCGAGGCGGTTTACGTGTTATTTATTACTACCTGACCGCTGACAGACAAATATGGTTTTTCACTATCTACGACAAAAACGAAGCCACCGACCTCAGTCCTGCGGAAAAACAGATATTAAAACAGGCCATTCAAAAGAACTGGCCGCAAGGAGAAAACGACATGAGCGAGAAACGGAATCTGTTTGATGAACTAATGCAAGGCATAGAAGCCATGGGTGAACAGCGGGAAGGCAAGATCACCCTGCGCACCCATGAAGTTGAAGCCCTGCCACCCCTGCAGATCCAGGCTGAGCTGATACGCGACACCCGCGAACGCCTGGCCGTCTCTCGCGCCGTCTTCGCCCGCCACCTGCGTGTCTCTACTCGCACTCTGGAAAACTGGGAACAGGGCCGCGCCAAACCCAACACCCAGGCCGCCGCCCTGATACTGATGGTGAGGAAATATCCGGACACGCTGAAGAGGTTGAGCTCATTGGATGATGAGGC
>JAHEDB010000450.1 GCA_024641465.1 Chromatiales bacterium
TCCACGGCGTGAGCGCCCTGCGCATGCAGGTCGCCGTAAAAGCTGTCTTTCCAACCACTGAACGGGAAAAAGGCCATCGGCGCGGCGACACCGATATTGATACCGATGTTGCCGGTATCGGCCTGGTGTCGAAACTGACGTGCCGCCGTTCCGCTATTGGTAAAGATACAACTCATATTGCCGTAGCGGCCCTGGTTGACCATGCCGATGGCCTGTTCGAGATCGTCCGCGTGCATCAGGCCAAGCACCGGGCCAAAGATTTCGGTGGTGGCAATCTTGCCATTCGGCTGGATATTATCGACCACCGTGGGGGCGATGAAATTACCCTGCTCATGGCCTTTAACCGTAACCGCGTTGCCACCGGCGATAACTTGGCCTTCGCTGGACAGGGCTTGCGCCATAAAGTTATTGATCCGATCTTTACTCTCACGACTGATCACCGGGCCGACCTGCACCCCGGTATCGAGTCCATTACCCAGGACCCGCGCATTGGCGGCGGTACAGATGGGTTCTTTGAAGATCTTGCCAGCCTCGCCCACGGTGATCACCAGCGAGCTGGCCAGACAGCGTTGCCCTGCGCAACCGAAGGCGCTATCGGCAATGATCTGCACGGTCATATCGATATCGGCATCGGGCATCACCACCACCGGATTCTTGGCGCCGCCCTGCGCCTGCACACGTTTGCCATTGGCCGTGCCGCGACTATAGATGTAACGGGCAATCTCGGACGAACCGACAAAGCTGATGGCCTTGATCTGCGGATGATCGAGCATCGCATCGACGGTTTCTTTACCACCATTGACCAGATTGACCACGCCCTTTGGCAGCCCGGTCTGTTCGAGCAGGCGCATCGCCAGCGTCATGGTCATGGGGACCTTTTCCGATGGCTTTACAATCGAGCAATTACCGCAGGCAATCGCATAGGGTAAAAACCAGAAGGGGATCATGCCGGGGAAGTTAAACGGCGTGATGATGCCGACAATGCCGACCGGTTGACGAAACATGTGTTCATCGATCCCGCGTGCAATGTTTTCCAGATTGGTACCAAGCAACATGCTGGGGATGCCGCAGGCGAGTTCAATATTTTCCATCGCGCGTTGCAGCTCACCCTTTGACTCGGCGAGGGTCTTGCCGCACTCGCGGGTAATCGTCGCGGCCAGTTCATCGAGATGAGTTTCAAACAGGTTTTTTAATCTGAACAGGTACTGGACCCGTTCGGTTGGCGGTGTATCACGCCACTCCGGCAAGGCGCTGGCCGCCGCCTGCACGGCCCGGTCCATATCCTGTTTGTTGGAGAGCGGTACCCGGGCGAGGATCTCCTGCGTAGCGGGATTAATGATCTCCTGGCTATCACTGGCCTGACTCGGCACCCACTGACCGGCGATGTAGTTTTCGATGCTTACTGTCTTGCTCATGACATCTTACCTGCCTGTCATTAAAATTTGAGTGTTCAATCGCAATTTATATTTTGCTGGAAACAGTCACGCCGGACGCCTGTTCCTGTAACTCAAGCATCGAAATAGAATCCTGCTCACCCTTGCCCTGTTCGACCACGACATTGAGATACCCGGCCGCCATTGCCGCACCGGGCAGGGCGACGCCCAGCTTATGGGCCTCTTCCATCACAATCCGCATATCTTTCTGATGCAGCCGAGCCTTGAATCCCGGTTTAAAATTTCGCTTCAGCATACGATCACCATGCGACTCCAGTACACGACTCCCGGCGAAGCCACCCAGCAGGGCCTGACGAACCTTTGCCGGATCGACGCCCGAAGCCGTCGCCAGGATAAAGGCCTCACCGATGGCGGCAATGGTCTGCGCGATGACGACCTGGTTACAGGCCTTGGTGACCTGCCCCGCGCCGTTATCGCCGATGTGAACGATGTTCTTCCCCATGCATTCAAACAGGGGCAGGACGCGCCTGAAGATATCCGCCTCGCCACCCACCATAATCGATAACGTGCCATCGATGGCCGCCTGCTCACCACCGGAGACCGGCGCATCAAGCATGTACACGCCCCGCTCCATGAGTTGCCCGGCCAACTGCCGGGTGACCGAGGGAGAGATGGTGCTCATGTCGACCACCACGCTGCCCTTGTGGGCGCCGTGTATAACACCCTGCTCACCCATAATGACCTGTTCCACATCAGGTGTGTCAGAGACGCAGATAAAGGTGATGTCGGACTGACTCGCCACCTGTGCAGGAGTTTTACAGGCCAGCGCGCCTTCTTTCAGCAGGTCAGCCATCATCTCTGCACGACGTGCATAGACCGAGACATTGTGCCCGGCGTTTAACAGATTGAGGGCCATCGGGCGGCCCATGATGCCCTGTCCTATAAAACCAATATTCATCGAATGCTTACCTTTATAACGAAATATTCAACAGGCTAATGACAGACATCATCCAGCAATTCCACCCAGTGCATCACCGGTACGGTGGACTTTGTTTGCAGATGCATCTGGCAACCGATATTGGCGGTGGCGATGTAATCCGGCTGTTGTTTTGTCAGGCAGGTAATCTTGTTGGTCAACAGTTGTTGTGAGAGTCTGGATTGTAATATCGAATAGGTGCCCGCCGATCCACAACACAGATGCGAGTCGCTGACTTCGGTCAGGACAAACCCCGCCTGTTGCAGGATCGATTCAACACTGCCGGTAATTTTCTGCGCGTGTTGCAGGGTGCAGGGCGAATGAAAGGCGACACGAATTTTTTTATTCTCACCAGTGATACTCAGGCCCGACAGATTTTCCTG
>JAHEDB010000451.1 GCA_024641465.1 Chromatiales bacterium
CGGCTGACAATCTCCCCCGGATTTCGCTTTGCTGGATCCGGGCTACATTCGACGCACTAAATCTTTTTTAACGTTTTGAGACTTCCTGCCACCAGTCGGGATAGGCGGCGACGACCTCACCGGACAGGAATATTTCATTGGCCTTTTCCAGCGCCGCCAGTCCGGGTGCGGTTTTAACCACGAAGATGTTCGGGCCGATGTTGAGCGGCCTGTCGATTTCCAGAGCATGTTGTTTGAACCAGGCCTGCGCCTGTTGCGGGTCCCAGTTGGGATCGAGGTGGACGATGATATTACCCGGCAAGGCGCGTTTGCGGCCGGACTCGGACGGGCCGTCATGCAACACCGGTGAGACCCTGCCGCCGGGGGCGAGTTGGGTCAGGCGCTGTTGCACGGTCTTGCCGCTGTTATCGGGTTCGAGTTGCCACAATTGCATGGCATGTTGTTTGCCCTTGACGCGTGTGGCGGTAGTGGCGAGGGCCTTTGTCTGGGCAAGATCGCCGGGTTTGGGATCAAACTCGGCGACCAGGTTCGGGTTGAGCCAGACCTTCCTTGGCGTATTGCCGTCGTACCAGGTGTAGGCGGTACTCTGGCTCAGATTTGATTTTGGAATATTGTGGGCCTTACCGGCCTGTGCGACATTGCCAACGCCGGCCATGACAATCAAGGCCGACAGTAAAATAAAACGTTTCCGTATTTTGTTCACGTCGTTCTCCAGTTTGTTGTTCGGGTATTCAATTCCTGTATTCAGGCAAACACCGAGAGCATTTTCTAAATAACTGTTCCGAAATGGTGACCACCTCGGTAAAGCAACTAAACCTGTGTCTGAAAAGAGCCCGTCTTAGCGAGGAACGAGTGTGACGAAGCAATCTCCATCTATAAGGCAGTCAACAGGAGATTGCTTCGTTGCAAAAAAGCACTCCTCGCAATGACCGCGTATTCTTAAAGTCTTCGTGTGGCGAACACTTATTTAGTGACCATAAATTTTCAGTTTCCAGGACTGGAAGGTACCAACATCATCTTGATCGCCATCCTTAACGCTGAGAGTCCACGTCCCATTCGCGGCTTCATCCAGATGGCGTACGCTGGTGAAGACCCAGTTGTTATATGATGAGTTGCAATCCACAGAGACATACTGTTGGCCAACCCACGCAATGCAGGCATGGGTTTGCGCCAGGATGCTTTGGGTACCGCTGGGGCTGGTGAGGGTGATCTCCAGGTCGCCGGGGTAAGTGTGATCGGAGTTGAAGGTGATCTCGACGGTCTCGATTTTATTTATGACACCGCCAGGGATGTTAATTGAACCGGTAATCACCCCGGCGGACGGATTCTTAGGGTCATAATCCGCAATAGGAGTATCAGGCTGTTGCGACCCCTCAACGGTTAATTGCGGCCCAAACTTGGGCCAGCCGATGGCCTTATTCACGGCCGCATTGGTATCAATCACACCGAACCCATATTTGTGATTCACCGGGAGATTGGCCTTGTTATTAGACCACCCACTATCGCCTGGATCATTTTTGCGTGCCGTCGTCGCCAGAATATACCGTACATCCCGCCAGCCAAGATTCGGGTTGGCCTGTAACATCAGTGCCACAGCGCCGGATACCATGGGCGCGGCGGCCGAGGTGCCATTCATGCAGCGGGTGTAGTCTCGATTGGAGTAGTCATTGGCGCCGGTATAATTTTGTCCCTTGTTCCCCGTCAGATCGGTAGTGGTGATGGCGAGGGTATTGCAGGTATCCCCCCCCGGGGCACTGATTAAAATATTGGCGCCTTGCTCTGAATAGAAGGCTTGCTGTCCGGCATCATCGACTGCCGCAACGGCAATCACGCCGCGATAATTCGCGTTTCCATCATAATTGGAGTTGTCGACGGTGTAGCCGCCGTTACCTGCTGCCCAGACGTAGATGGTGCCGAGGCCGTGACGGCCGGTGCTAAGGCCGGTATCGATGGCGGTTTTCCAGGCCAGATTGGCCGGTGACAGATCACCGGTGTCATCCGCTGCGCCCCAGCTATTGGAAGAGATATGCACGTCCGGGCTGCCGCGGGTCATGGCATCCGCTTCAGTGGAGGTGAACTGGTATTGCAGGTAATTGTATCCCACCAGGTTGGCGCGCGGCGCGACGCCGCGGACGCCTATGCCGTTGTAATCCCGTGCGGCGATGATCCCCGCCACGCTGGTGCCGTGTGAATCGTCCGGATTGGTCGGCGTTGGGTCGCTGCTGCCGTTGAGATAATTGTAACTGAGTCCGCTGGCGATATTGGCCAGCAGATCGGGGTGATCGATCTCGAGGCCGTCGTCCACCACGGCGATACGGATGCCTTCACCCTTGTAATTGTTCCACACGGTCTGAACGTTGATGCCCTGTTGTGACGCGTTGCCATTGTTCAGATGCCACTGATAAGTGAATAAAGGGTCGTTAGCCCCGCTGCCGGTTACCGGGGTGGCGGAGACTTCATTTGAAACCGCGCTTTCACCACCGCTGTTTTCCGCCGCGATGACATAGTAATAGGTCTGGCCATTGGTCAGGGCGCCGTGATTGAGGGTGCTCTCTCGATGATTGATCTTATTGCCGTTGGTTTTGTTGACGCCGCTCTGGCTTGACCAGTAGAGGTTATAGGCCGTGGCGCCGGGTGCCGCATTCCACTGTAAGACGTTATAGCCGTCATGACCCGTTGCCGTCAGGTTGGTGGGGGTGAGTGGCGGCGGCGCTAAGCTGGTGGTCGATGAACTGCTGCCCCCACCACAGG
>JAHEDB010000452.1 GCA_024641465.1 Chromatiales bacterium
AATACCCCCATGCCATAATGCAGGGTATGGGTTAATACATGGACATTGGCCTCACGCCAGGGCACCAGTTGACCATCAAACCAGATCACACCGTCCCGATCCGACATCGACATGTTTCACTTCCTCTCTAAATTAAAAATTTCTCGAATTCTGTTTATCTATTCGGCTGATGGCCCCAGCATCCAGTCCTGCCAGACCTGGTTGACCGCCGCGCGCAGCCCCGTGTATTCACTGTCAGGCACCAGACCGGCTTGTTCATCCAGGGTCAGGCGGTGCAGGCGACCACGATAGGTTTTATAGGCCTCGGTGAGTATATCAACCTGCGGCGCATCCATCACACCCACCGCCGCCATCACCATCAACAGGCGAATATTATCGGTCCAGGTCCGTAACTCGCCAAAATCGGCGGCAAAGGCCAGCACGCCGTATTGCACCATAAATTCAATATCAACGATACCTCCCGGCCCCTGTTTCAGATCAAACTGGCCGGCCTTGCCCTTGTCGAGTTCCTTGCGCATCCGATCGCGCATCTCGATGACTTCATTTTTAAGGACCTGCCGATCGCGGGCCTTGCCCAACACACCATCCCGCACGACCAGAAATTGCGCACCGATCTGTGGGTCACCGGCCACAAACCGGGCCCGTACCAGGGCCTGGTGTTCCCAGGTCCAGGCCTTGTCCTGCTGGTATTGCACAAACGAATTGAGACTGCTGACCAGCATCCCGGCCGCCCCATCGGGCCGCAGGCGCATATCCACCTCGTACAACAAGCCAGCGCGGGTCAGGGCGGTGAGCAGATGGATCAGCCGTTGCCCGAGACGGGCAAAAAACACCGAGGTGGCAACAGCCTGCTTGCCATCGGTCATTTGTTCGGCTGAATCCGCGCCATGGATAAACACCAGGTCCAGGTCCGAGCCGTAGCCCAGCTCCAGACCGCCCAGTTTGCCATAACCGATAATCGCAAAGCCCTTGTCACACACCCGCCCATCGGCGTGACACACCGGCCGACCGTGGCGAGCCACCATGTGTTGCCAGGCCAGTTCCAGGGTCTCATCCAGACAGACCTCGGCGATCCAGGTCAGGTGGTCGCTCACCTTCATCAAGGGCAGGGAACCGACGATATCGGCAGCGGCCACTCGCAGTACATTCAAATGATGGAAATGGCGCAGGGTATCCATCAGCCGCTCGGTATCCTCGGCATCCACATTGACCAGGCGACTACGGATCTCCTCGGTCAGTTGTGCCTTGTCGGGGGGTGCGTAGAGGCTGCGGGTATCCATCAGTTCATCCAGCAACATCGGATGCTGGGTGAGATAGCGGGCGATCCACGGACTGGCGGCGCACAACCGTACCAGCTGCGACAGGGCTATCGGGTTTTCAGTCAACAGCGCCAGATACACCGAACGGCGGGTAATGGACTCGACCAGGTCCAGAATTCGGTAGAAGGTGATATCCGGGTGGTTGGATTGACCGACCGCACCGATCAACAAGGGCGCCAGTTTATCCAGCCGCCCCTGTCCCTGGGCGCTCATGGCCCGATATAAACGGCCGTCGTGCAAGGTGTGCAGCCGTGACAGCACCTGTTTGACATCCTGGTAACCCAACCCGGTAAGGATCTTTTCCGCCTGTTCCGCCTCCACCCGGCCGAACCACAGGCGGGTCAGGTCCAGTTCGTCGTCCTCAGCATGATCGGTCTGCGGCGCAGCGAAGACCTGTTCAAAATGGTTCTGCACATGCTGCCGGTGTTCCGTCAGTGCCGCCTGGAAATTGCCCCAGTCGGCATAACCCATGCCATAGGCGATGCGCAGCTTGCCCGCTTCATCGGTCGGCAGGTTGTGAGTCTGCTGTTCGGCATACTCCTGGATACGGTGTTCGACGGTACGCAAAAAGCGATAGGCCTCGCTCAGCTCCGCCACGACATAGGCGGGCAGGATGTCCTTGCCCTGTAAGAGTGGCAGGATCTTTAGAATCCGCCGCTCCTGAAGTTCCGGTTCGTGACCGCCACGGATCAGCTGGAAGACCTGACCGATGAATTCGACCTCGCGGATCCCACCGGGACCCAGTTTGATATTCTTGTCGATGCCCTTGCGCTTGACCTCGCGGTTCACGATCTCCTTCATCTCGCGCAGCGACTCGTAGGCGCCGTAATCCAGATAGCGGCGATAGACAAAGGGCTTGAGCCGGGCCATCAGCTCCTTGCCCGCCTCGCGATCCCCGGCGATGACCCGCGCCTTGATCATGGCGTAGCGTTCCCACTCCCGGCCATGGGCCTGATAATAACTCTCCATGGCGTCGAAACTGGCCACCAGTGTGCCACCCTCGCCGAACGGGCGCAGGCGCATGTCGACCCGAAACACAAAGCCATCGGCGGTCTTGTTATCCAGCGACTGGATGAGTTTCTGACCGAGGCGAATAAAAAATTCACTATTGCTCAATGACTTGGGCCCACCCTGCGTCTCACCCACCTCGGGGTAGGCAAAGATCAGGTCGATATCCGAGGAGACATTCAGTTCCCAGGCCCCCAACTTGCCCATACCGATCACCACCAGTCGCTGGGGCTCACCCTCAGTATTACAAGGGGTACCCCATTCGGCGCAGAGCCATATATATAGTGTATTGAGGGCACCATCGACGCAGGCCTCGGCCAGCCAGCTCAATTCGAGGGTGGTTTGTTGCAGGTCGGCCCAACCGGCGATATCACGCCAGACGATGCGTATCCATTCCCGCTGGCGAAACTCGCGCA
>JAHEDB010000453.1 GCA_024641465.1 Chromatiales bacterium
ATGTCATGGCCCGCTATGGCGGCGAAGAGTTCGCCGCGCTGCTGACCCATACCGATATCAAGCTGGCCGAGGAGATCGCCGAGCGTATCCGCTTTATCATCGCCGACAATGAATATGAACTGAGCGAAACGGTACGCACCCGCATTACCATCTCACTGGGGGTTGCCACCATGCTGCCGGAACAGGGCTGTGACAGCGAAGAAACCGGCCAGATGCTGGTGGCCAAGGCAGACAGTGCGCTCTACGAGGCCAAGGACAAGGGCCGCAACCAGGTCGTCTCGCACGTGATCAGGAATAAAAAGATCCGCTCCAACGCCAGCTAGCGGCGCAATGGCCGCACCAGTTTGTCAAACTCCGCCGGCGGCACATACTGCAAAATCTCCTTACCCGCGTCATTCACAATCAGGTCCAGCCCCTTGTCCGGATACAGCCAGTGCACCGCATGCTCATGGCTGCGTATCTTTTCAACCGGCTCGCCAAACCGCCCAACGATAGTTGGTTCTTCCAGATTCGCGTAAGGCATATAGGTCATCGATGTCACCGGCCAGGTCTCGATTCGGCTCAGGGCCGGGGCATCGAGTGTGTATTGCAGTACACCGCTCTCCAGTTGATCTTTTTTGAGTGCGGTTTGTTTCAAAGCCAGCAGGGCCTCATTATTTGCCGCCATGGTCAGCACCAGCTTTCCCGTGAGACCGGCGCGGGTAAATTCACTATAAAACACTTCCAGCGACAGACCGCCACCGGGATTTTCAAACAGGGCGGTCTTGGGTTGATTACCCGCCAAATGCATGATCTCGCCGATCGTCGTCTGCCCAAGGTTGATACCAAAGATACGACTGCCGCCGTCGGGGAGGATGGTGATTTGCCAGGGATAGCGGTCCGCCTGGTTTTGTGGCGCCGGTCTATCACAGCCGGACACACCGAGGCCGAGCAGCATGCTTACAACGATATGAAAAAAACGATAGCGCATTGATTTATACCTGTAGCCAGAAGGTCACCGGCCCGTCATTGACCAGCGTCACCTGCATATCGGCGCCAAACTCACCGGTTGCGACATGCCGATGCTGTGATTTAACTTCACTGACCAGTTGGGTGAATAGCTGTAAACCCTCAGCTGGCGCAGCGGCCGAGGTAAAGCTGGCCCGCGTCCCCTTGCGGGTGTCGGCGGCGAGGGTAAATTGCGGCACCAGCAACACACCGCCATCGACGTCCTGCACACTGAGATTCATTTTGTCTTCACTGTCCGGGAACACGCGATAGCCCAGCAGGCGTTTGGCGAGGCGTCCGGCATGGTCCGGCTGATCACCCTTTTGTACCCCAACCAGCACCAGGATGCCCCGTTCAATCTGACCAATGATGTTTCCTTCGACCTGCACACTGGCATGGGTGACGCGCTGTAACAGGCCGATCATTTCTTCAGTTCATAGGACATGCTGCGGGTGGCCTTGACCAGGGCATGCACGATACCCGGTTCCGAGGCGGCGTGACCGGCATCGGCAACAATGGTGAATTCGGCCTCGGGCCAGGCCTTGTGCAGCTCCCAGGCGCTCTCCATCGGGCACACCACATCGTAGCGGCCCTGCACGATAACACCGGGGATATCCTTCAGTTTATGGGCATCGCGCAACAGCTGGTTGTCTTCGAGAAAGGAGTTATTGATGAAATAGTGACACTCGATACGCGCCAGGCTGAGCGCGGTATGGGTGCTGCCAAAGTGATCCAGCACCGTCTTGCTCTGCTTAAGGGTGGCGGTGCGCCCCTCCCAGATCGACCAGGCCTTGGCCGCCGCCAGACGCGCCAGTTCATCGTCGCCGGTGAGGCGTTTGTAATAAGCCGACACCATGTCGTGGCGTTCCACCTGCGGGATGGGACGGAGGAATTCCTGCCAGGCGTCGGCAAAGATGCGGCTTGCGCCTTCCTGATAGAACCAGTCGATCTCCCGCTTGCGGCACAAAAAGATCCCGCGCAGGATCAGGCCCAGTACCCGTTCTGGGTGGGTCTCGGCGTACAACAGGGCCAGGGTCGAACCCCAGGAACCGCCGAACAGCACCCATTGTTCGATACCCAGGTGTTCGCGGATCGCCTCCATATCGGCCACCAGGGCCTGGGAGGTATTGCCGCCCAGTTCGGCGTGAGGGGTGGAGCGTCCCGCGCCGCGCTGATCGAACAGGATGATGCGATACACCTCGGGGTCGAAAAAGCGCCGGTGATAATCTTCACAACCGGAGCCGGGCCCACCATGCACAAACACCACCGGCAGACCCTCCGGGATACCACACTCCTCGATGTGCAGCATATGCGGCGCATCCACCGCCAGGCTGTGTGTCACATAGGGTCGGATGTCGGGAAACAGGACTTCCATTTTCGTTTAGTCGTTAACGACCTGTCCCTTGAAACCGATCAGGCTGGCAATGCCAATCAACAACAGTCCAAGCAACACCAGCCACGGCCCGATGGGTAGCAGGGTGTAGGCCCAGGCCTGTCCCAGACTGCCCAGATACAACATACCGGAATGCATGACGGCGCCGAGGATGAACACCCAGCTGATCACCTGTTTGAAAATACTCGATACAGCGAGGAAACACAGCACAAGACCGGCGGCAATATTCAACAGCGCCTCTAGGTTACCGTGGGCATGGGGTCCGCCCTTCACGCTGTCCATCGGCATGCGGCTATTGATGAGTTTGTTGAGGGCGAGGATGCCATCGGTATTGGCCTTGGCGATCTGTTCAGCGCTCTGCT
>JAHEDB010000049.1 GCA_024641465.1 Chromatiales bacterium
ACTGGTCGATTTTCTCGATGACCTGTTGACGGAACCGACCGAGGACGATGTTCAGGTCGACGATAACATCCCGCCGGCGTCGGAAAATACCCGGCTAACTATCGGTCTGCCCGGTGATATAACCGAGGACGGCAGGGCTGGCCTGGTGGCAGACGAACCTGGGCTGGTCGGCTCGTCTGGGCGTATACCGATTATACCGGCATGGGCCGGCAAGGCCTTTCAGGCCATGGTATTTAAAGTCAGGGATTTGTCACTCGCCATTCCCCTGGCGGAACTGGCCGGGGTTGTGGCCTGGCAGCCGGAATTGATCGACTCCCAGGGGGCGAACGGGCTCTGTCTGGGCCGCTATCGCCACGAAGGTGAGCCGGTCAAGGTCATCGATACGGCCCGTTTTATCTTCCCGGATGAGCGTCTACCGGTCCTGGCAGGGCCGGGCGAGAGCCCCCGCCTGTCTCATATCATATTGATAGATAATGGAAATATTGGCCTGGCCTGCGATGCGGTGTTTGAGGTTATCAGCATCCAGTCGAGGCTGGTGAATTGGCGTAGCAATAAAACCCGCCGTCAGTGGCTGGCCGGGACCATGCTGGACCAGCTGGTCGCCGTGCTGGATGCACGCAGCACGGCAGATATTCTCTCCGCCTATACACTTACTTAACTTCTGGCCGATATATGGTATGGAAAATGCAAACTTTAGTCAGTCGACTGGACTGGCGCCAGATTATTGGCGTGCTGTGCCTGAGCGATGTAATCCCGACAGGAGCTGGGTATGAGTAAGATCAAGAGTAAGAACGATCAGAGCGACCGTGCGGATGACCCAATTACACAGTGGGTGACCTTCTATCTGGAAAATGAAAAATACTGCATCCAGGTGATGCAGGTGCAGGAGGTCTTGCGCATCACCGACATCGCCCCGGTACCGGGCGCCTCGGATTATGTCATGGGCATTATCAACCTGCGTGGTAACGTGGTTACCGTGATCGATTCGCGTAAGCGCTTTAACTTACCGGAAAAGGCCTCGGATGATTCGACCCGCATTGTGATCATCGAGACCAACAACGAACAGGTGGTCGGCATTCTGGTGGATAGCGTGGCCGAGGTGGCTGAGTTGCGCGCCTCCGAGATCGAAAGCGCCCCCAACCTGGGTAATGAAGACAGCTCGCGATTTATTCAGGGCGTCTGCAACAAGGACAATGAATTACTGATCCTGGTGGATGTGGAAAAACTACTTACGGATGAAGAATGGGAGGAGGTTAACGGTATGTAGTTGTTGTTAACTGTTTATGCCATGGCAGGAATAAATGATATCAATCCACTGGGACCCGTGTGGCCGACACCGGCGACACAACCCTCGCCTGCGATTAAGGATCGCAAACAGGCACCCAAACGTCAGCCACCACCGCAACGACAGGATGACGCCGACAAGGACGATGATGACCCCAACCATATTGATGAGTATGCATGATGTCTAAGCTGTCCGAATTCAATCTGCTGGATATTAACGCCTGGCTGTCGCACCAGGCGTTTGGTCTGAGTGCACCCTTGTTGATGCTGGTCGTCAGTGTGCTGGTCTTTCTCGCTGCCGCCTTGCTGTTATTGCGCGGTCGGCGTGAGTTTGTCCGTCACCTGCACGAAATCCGTGACCTGCAACACAGCATCCGCGCCATTACCGCCGCGGCCATCGGCGTCGGCGAACGTGTGCTCGAACTGGAACGTCGGCAGCGCCGTCTGACGGAGCGCCAGGAACAACTCGATATCTATGACCCGGCCAATCAATCCTATGAACAGGCCATTCTGATGGTGAAAAACGGCGCGGACGCTCAGGAGCTGGTAGATATGTGTGGCATCAGCGAATCCGAGGCCGAACTGGTCGCCCTCATGCACCGCCTCGATCAGACCGCCTGATTCGTTCTTTAACTTATTTCCTCAAACTAACGCAAAGGCCGCAAAGGCGCAAAGAAAAATATATAAATAAATCTTTGCGTCCTCTGCGTCCTCTGCGTCCTCTGCGTCCTCTGCGTCCTCCGTGTCTCTGCGTTAGGTTTTAATAGATAAGATGGATCCTCTTGGAGCAGTTATTTAGTTCCAGTATCCGTATCCCAGTTCTTGGGAAACTTGCCGCGTAACAGATAGGCGAAGGCAATGACTTCCGCTACAGCAAGATACAGGGCCTCGGGGATCTGGCTGCCCAGTTCCAGTTCCACCAGCACCTTGACCAGTTCGGGATTTTCCTGCAAGGGGATGTTGTTGGCCCTGGCGATGGCCATGATGTGTTCGGCGATATCGCCCTGTCCCTTGGCGGTGACGCGCGGTGCGGATTCCTCGTCGTAATTCAGCGCCACGGCGATGGTGGGGCGGGCGATGGGGTGATCGCTATTCATACCTTTTCATCCACCAGGCGGGGTTCGTTGGAGGGCGGCGGCGAATCCGGTTTACCGCAGCGGCAGTCGAGGCGCGCCACATCCAGGCCCACTTGTTTGAGTCGATTCTCCAGTTTATCGAGGTGTTGATTGAAATAGGTACTCGTCTCGTGTTGCTCGGCCCAAAATACCGTACTGATCCGATCCTCACCATACAGGGTGATCCTGGCGCGAATGGCGCCGAGTTTTTCCAGGTCAAAGGCCAGGTTGACCGACCAGGGGGCCTGCGGGTCTCCCGGGGCGTGATCTTCAGTGTCACGCTGGATGCGCATATCAAACAGATCGACACCCTGTTCGGTGCGCACCGGTAATTCCATGACCCACACCGGTCGGTGCTGTTGCTCGGTCGCGGCGGTCTGTAACTGTTGTACATGAATGCGCGCTAAAGCCCCGTCTACCTGCCCGAGTAATTCATCGAGGGCGCTTTTCTGATCGAGTATCCCGGCAAGGCTTGCCTGTACTGAGGCCTGTGGCTGAGGGGCCTGACTGCGGATCATATTCTGACCTGGCGTATTGGCAGACGGGTATGGGGTATTCGTTTGCGGTTTGGCCGCCAAAGGCGGATTGGTTTCGCTCGCGATAGGTGAGGGTTTAGTATCGAGCAGGGCTGGCGGAATAGCCGGTGCTAACGGTTTGTTTGGCTGTAGTCGTACACCAGGATCATCACCGGTGGTTGCGGTATTTTTTTGCAGGGCCTGTTGTTCAGACACGGCGCGTATCACCGCCGCCAGCCGCAGCAGATTGGCGCGCACATCATTGACGGGCTGGCGTTGCATGGCCTGCGTCATGGCCTGGATCGTCTGGTTGGCGAGGTCCATACGTAATTGTTGATTTGCTTCATTGCCGGCCCTGGTCTGTTGGCCGGCTCGGGTATCGGTTATTGCTAATGCCGGTTGTGGCGCCGCACCGGCCTTGCCGGGGGTGGTTTGTTTGGCGAGCAGGGATTCGAGATAGGGACCGGATTGCTGCATGGCCTGCCTGAGCATCTGTGGATCTTTTATCTGTACGGCGTGGGGCAGTTGCGCAAGCACCTGCCGGGCTGTGTCGATCACAACCTCGGGTAAATCGACCGGGGCCTTGCCGGCGGTGTTCGACAGCAGGGTCAGGTTGGCCAGCAGGGGAGTGATGGCCTTTTGTAGCTGTAGACCAACACGCAGATTGCGTGATACCGCATCCTGCGGCGAGTTGGGTGTGGCGATCACCTTCAGTTCCGGTTTTGTCGCGTGATCATCCAGCTGCAATGTCAGGCGCGTACCGAGGGGCGGGGGAGATTTCATTTCTGTCTGTAACACCGGTGCGTCGGTCGGGGCGCCGGGTATCTGCAGGGTTACGGTGGAACCCGCCACGCGGGTCACGATGACATCGAATACCTTGCCCAATTGCAGGTCCTGGAGCATGACCTCGATGGCCTTGAGCATCTGGGCGGATAGTGGGGTGTTGGTATGGGGCGCCTGATCGCTGGACGCCACCGATGGCCTGACCACATTAGAGTCGAGCTGGGTCTTACCCTGCGGGGTGCTGGTCAGGCTTTTAATATCCATAAGTAAAGTCTGTGTGTTGGCTAACTATATATAGGTATACGACTGTTAGCGGAACAAGTGGCTATTTATCAAGGGTGGCCTGGGTCAGGGCGGATGCTATTCAATGTCCTCGACGGTATAGCGTTGGATAGTCAGGGAGGGCGACCAGTACGTGGGGCTGAAACCGGCCTTGAGCTTGAGGTGCCGCAAAAAGTCAGCAGGCTCGGGCAGGCTCTCCCATACCGATGGCAGGAAGGTGCCACGACGGCCCAGGTCTGCCAGGATCAGGCCGTCGATGCCGGGCCGCAACTGGGCGAGCAGGTCGGCTTCAGACTGAAATTGCATGGGACTGGGCGGGGTAAGGATGGAGATATGGTAATGCAACCGCTCGTATTCCTGCGTTTGCAGGGGATGAAAGCGCGGGTCGCGAAAGGCGGCGGCAAAGGCGTTTTCCACCACATCCTCGACCAGGGGGCGATAGGCCTCGAGACTACCAATGCAACCGCGTAATTGTTGCTTGATCATCAGTGTGACGAAGCTGGCGCGCGGTTGCTGTAAGGGGGACGGATACTCGCTCGGGTCAACCGGTATGGGGCTGCCGTGTTGCAGGCCATATTTGATCGAGGCGGCGGCGAGCTTGAGTAACTGGTGCTTTAGCGATGTTTCCAGCATGGCCTGATTCGTTCAATGAAACAGATAGGCGCCATAACCCACGACCTGATCATGGCTGCCGGCGGTGTCGCCGGAGTTGCGCACATCGATTGGTGTGGCCTGCATGCCGATCCGCCTGGCAAAGTGTAACAGGCCGTTGACCGGGTCACGACCGCAGGCGTTTTCATAGTTGATGTGCTGGTAGTCAAGTTGCTCGATTGCCTGGGAGGTTTTTCGATCCATCTGTTGGGCAACGCTATATTCGTGGTAGTGGCTCAAGTCTGAACTAATGACGATCAAGGTTTCCGGGCCTCCCCATAGTTCAGCCAGCACCTGATCGGCCTCCGCCGGTGTGCATTGACCGACGACCAGCGGCACCAGGATGAATTCATCCAGCACCTGTTGCAGGAAGGGCAGGTGGACTTCCAGGCTGTGTTCCTGGCGATGGGCGTTGTCATTGATACTGACCTGGGGCAGTTGGCTGATCCGATCAATGGACTGCCGATCGACGGGGATCTGGCCGAGGGGGGTCGCAAAATAACTTGCGCTGCTGGCGGCGAGGCCATGCAGCGGGACCCGATGGGAAGGGCCGAGCAAGACGACCCGACTGATGGTGAAGCGGGCCGGGATGAGCTGGATATAGGCACTGGCGGCGATCGGGCCGGAATAGATATAGCCGGCGTGGGGCGCGATCAGGGCCTTGGGGACAGGGCCGGGTTGTGGTGTGGCCTCGGTCAGGTAATGTTGGACCGTCGCGGCCAGTTCGTCGGGGTTGGCGGGATAAAACATTCCGGCCACGGCCGGTTCTCGAATGAGCTTATCCATGTCTTAACCATAGGGTTTCAATATCGGGCCTGCAAGGCGGGCCGAAAAATATAATGTCACAGGTATTAGGTAAAGTATCCAAGCTAAACTAGCTTTAACTGACCGGCGACGGATATGGATGCTGTAACATTATTGTCATCTAAGTCTGATTTAATACCACTGTGATAAGCGAAATGACAGAACGATTACAGGGCGGCAGACAGGTGCTGATCGTAGACGATGAACGGGCGATCCGGGAGATGGTCTGCCTGGCCCTGTCCAGCGAGGGTTACCAGTGCCTGGAGGCGAGTGATGCCCACAAGGCCGAGGCCGTGCTGCGCGAGCAGGCGCCGGATATGATCCTGCTGGACTGGATGATGCCCGGTGTGAGTGGGGTAGATTTTGCCCGTAGCCTGCGGCGTAAGGACGAAACCCGCCATATACCGATTATTATGCTCACCGCCAAGGCCGAAGAAGAGGATATGATCCGCGGGCTCGACAGCGGCGCCGACGATTACCTGACCAAACCTTTTTCCACCCGGGAACTCATTGCCCGGATCAAGGCCTTATTGCGACGGACCGAAGGGCATGCGGAAAGTACCAGCCTGCAGGCGGGAAGTTTGCAACTCGATATGGCCGCCCACCGTGTCTCCTGTCAGGGGAATGTGGTAGATTTGGGACCCACTGAATTTAAATTATTGAAGTTTTTTATGGAAAATCCCGAACGGGTCTATAGTCGCGAACAGGTGTTGAATAACGTCTGGGGTGACAATGTCTATGTCGAAGAGCGGACCGTCGATGTCCATATCCGGCGACTGCGCAAGGCCCTCGAGCCCTTCGGCCATGACCAGTGGGTGCAAACCGTGCGTGGCGCGGGGTATCGCTTTTCCGCGTTTCGCTGATGCATCGCCAACATCAAAATGAGATCTGGATCCTGGTCGCCGTCACGGCCGTGGCCGGTGTGCTGGGCGGGATATTATTCCATAAGGCCGCGCTGTTTATCGCGATTGTCCTGGCGATTTATATCAGCAACACCCTGCGGAATGTCTTCAAGCTCCACCATTGGTTGATCAATCGTAATGCCAGTGACCTGCCCGAGGGGCATGGCTTCTGGGGCGAGGTCTTCAATGAGATCTTTCTCATGGAGAAGGAAAACAAGGGTAACCGCGCCCACCTGACCAATATGCTGACCCGCTTCCAGGGCGCCGCCGCGGCCCTGCCCGATGGCATGGTGGTGCTCAACAAGCGCAACAAGATCGAGTGGGCCAACCCGGCGGCCTGTCGCATGCTGGGTATTGTATTCCCCGATGACGTTGGTCAGGCCATCAACAATCTGTTGC
The DNA here is from genome assembly GCA_024641465.1 of Chromatiales bacterium. Classification (GTDB taxonomy): domain Bacteria; phylum Pseudomonadota; class Gammaproteobacteria; order UBA6429; family Thiohalophilaceae; genus JAHEDB01. The sequence continues at coordinate 6,736 of JAHEDB010000049.1, forward strand.
GTCACCCGGATTTTTTGCAACACCTGTTGGCGAATGATTTTAGCAAAGAGCTCCATTTACCGTCACCGCGCAAACTTGAACAGTCGCTGCTGTTACAGATCATCCCCTACGGCAGCAGCCAGAAACTGATCATCTGTCGCGATGTCACCCACGTCAGCAAGCTGGAGGCGATGCGCAGCAAGTTTGTCGGCAATGTCTCGCACGAACTGCGTTCACCCATCACCGTCTTATCTGGCTATCTGGAGACACTACAGAACATCCAGATCAAATCCAGCAAGGAGCTGGAGCGCCCCCTGTTTAACATGTCGGACCAGGTCAAACGCATGGAGCGACTGGTGACCGATCTACTGATGCTGTCCAAACTGGAAACCGAGCCCGTCAAATTTACTAACAATATTGTCAATGTGCCGGGTATGTTGGCCCTGATCAAGGAATCCGCCGAGCTGATGAGCGGTGAGAAACAGCATGAGCTGTGCTTTGAGATCGATGAACAACTGTACCTGCTGGGTAATCAGGAAGAATTGCGCAGCCTGTTTACCAACCTGATCAGTAATGCCATACGCTATACCCCGGCCAGGGGGCTGATCACCATTAAATGGTATCGTCAGGCCGGCCAGGCCCGGTTTGATGTCATCGATACCGGCCCCGGCATTGCCCGACAGCATATTCCCCATCTGACCCAACGGTTTTACCGGGTCGATGCCGACCGTTCCCGCGAGACCGGCGGCACCGGGCTGGGGCTGGCGATCGTCAAGCATGTGCTGGAGCGTCACGATGGTCAGTTGAATATAGAGAGTGTGCTGGACAAGGGCAGTAACTTTAGTTGCAGCTTCGTGTCCGAACGGGTGGTGGCAAAGCCTCCGGCGACGAGTGACAAGTTGTCAGCGAATCAATAGCTTTCATAAAACTGTCATAAACCGTTCATCATGTTGTCATATTCTGAATTGATTATGACAGGGTAGAATTTATAAGCGGATTGCTATTAGGAGAAAATGAATGATTAAACAAAGTGTATACCTGCTGAGTGCAGCAATGTTAACCGTCAGTGCAGGCAGTGCCGTCGCCGCTGGTGGACAACTGGACAATAATCTGCCGGTCTATAAAAAGGCCAGCGGTGTCTCCGGTAACATATCCAGTGTCGGTTCCGACACCCTGGCCAACCTGATGACCCTGTGGGCCGAAGAATTCAAACGCCTGTATCCGAATGTGAATATCCAGATCCAGGCCGCCGGTTCATCCACTGCGCCGCCCGCCCTGACCGAAGGTACCTCCAATCTGGGTCCCATGAGCCGCACGATGAAGGACAAGGAACTACAGGCCTTCGAAAAGAAACACGGCTACAAGCCTACGGCCATTCCAGTCGCGATCGATGCCCTGGCGGTGTATGTGCACAAGGACAATCCCATCAAGGGGCTGAGCATTGCTCAGGTTGACGGGATTTTCTCCTCGACCCGCAAGTGTGGCACTGATAAAGACATCACTCGCTGGGGTGACCTCGGCATGGGCGATAGCTGGAAATCCCGCAACATTCAGCTGTACGGTCGTAACTCAGTGTCCGGCACCTACGGTTACTTCAAGAAAAAGGCCCTCTGTAAGGGTGACTACAAGACTACCGTGAATGAACAGCCAGGTTCCGCCTCGGTTGTGCAGTCAGTGTCTTCTTCTCTGAACGGCATCGGTTATTCCGGTATTGGCTACAAGACCTCGGGTGTGCGCGCCGTTGCCCTGACCAAGGATGCCGGCAAGCCCTTTATCGAGGCCTCTGCTGCCAATGCCGCATCAGGCAAGTATCCGCTGAGTCGCTTCCTGTATATCTATGTCAACAAGAAGCCGAACCAGCCGCTGGCACCGATCGAAAGAGAGTTTGTCAAGATGGTTCTGTCCAAGAGCGGTCAGCAGGTCGTGATAAAGGACGGTTACGTCCCGCTGGATAGCAAAATGGTCAAGAAAGAGTTGGGTATTATCAACTAATTAAAATAGAGTTATCTTCTCCGATTTTGAGCCCCGCCCGTGCGGGGCTTTTTTATTTAGTTCATTTCCCTGTCACATAATTGCAAGAGCCCGGCGTTAGGCTGTGGCCCAGATAAGATACTGTTCTTACGGGAGAAATATTATGAAGACTCGAAGGATGCGTAACGCAACCAAACGGGGGCTGGTCTACCTGTCGGTCATTCTGCTGTATGTCGTTGTGTTTACGAACATTTTACTAACAGATCGAGCCGTGGATCATTTACAATCCTCGGTCACGACAGGCCACACGCCGGGGTAACCGTTAAGCAACGGGGGGCGTGAGCGAATTGTAACATTTCTGTCATATTTGACAGTTAAGATGGCAGGCTATGTTAATCGAATCATTAAACCGGTTTTTCACCAGTACGGGCACCGGCCGTTTTCAGTGGCGTGGCATCAAGGACCGTGTCACCGCGGTCTGCATGGGCGTCGGGGGTGTCAGCGTCATCGTCGCCATCATACTGATCTTTTTCTATTTGCTGTACGTGGTATTTCCCATGTTTATCCCGGCCAGTATGGAAAAGATAGCCACCTTTCCCCGTCCGGCCGAGCAGCATGGCCAGACGGTGCATCTTGCCGTTGAAGAACAGAATGAAGTCGCCTTACGCCTGACCGATCTGGGGCATGCAATATTTTTCAAGGCCAGATCGGGCGAGGTGATTGATGACGTGAAATTGCCGCTGCCGGCCAAGAGCCACGTCACGACCTATGCCAATGGACGCCTTTCGGCTGGTCTGTTTGCCTATGGTCTGGATAATGGCCAGGTCCTGGTCGGACAATACAAGTTTACCGTCAGCTATCCCAATAATCGCCGCAAGATTACCCCGAGTATCGAATACCCCCTGGGTAAGACGCCGATTGTTGTTGATGGGCGCAAGCAGGCGATTCAGCAACTAGCCCTGCGCAGTGATGAAGAACAGACTACCCTGGTGGTGGTGACGGCGGATGGCCAGTTACAACTGACCCACCTGCAAAAAGAGACTTCCATGCTGGGTGAAGACGAAGTCAAATTTGAAAAGACCAGCGTTAAGTTGCCGGCGGTGGAAGGCGTCAAGTCGCTGCAAATCGAATTTGCCCAGCGCTATTTATACGTGGCCGAACCATCCGGTTATATCACCGTGATTGATATCAGCCAAAAATCGGAACCCCGTTTTGTGGAACGCAAACGGATTGTCGCCGAAGGCAATCAGATCAAGAGTATGACCTTCCTCACCGGTGGAATTTCACTGTTGGTGACCGCCTCAACGGGTGATGTCATGCAATGGTTTCCGGTGCGCAAAGGCGACGGTTACGAACTGACCCACATCCGTAGCTTTGCCGTGGGGGATAACGTCGGTATTAACGATATCGAGACCGAGCAACGTCGCAAGGGTTTTGTCACTG
>JAHEDB010000454.1 GCA_024641465.1 Chromatiales bacterium
CCTTGGACTGGGTTATGATAGGCGTTTTGCCGGAACCTGATAAAGATAATGTCGATGCTGGAAGTCAATCCAATTTATAACCAGATCAAGGATATGCAAGGGCGTGTGGAAGCCCTTAGGAGGTATCTTTGACTACGAAACCAAGAAAGAACGCCTGACCGAGGTGGTCCGCGAGCTGGAGGACCCCGCCATCTGGAACAAGCCCGAGTATGCCCAGGAACTGGGCCGCGAACGCTCGCAGCTGGAGAAGGTGGTCAATGTCATCGAAAAAGTCGGCAACAGTCTGACCGATACCAGCGAATTACTCGAGCTGGCCACCGCGGAAAACGATGCCGAAACCATCGAGTCCGTCAGCGCCGATCTGGCGGAACAGGAAAAGGCCCTCGAACACCTCGAATTCCAGCGCATGTTCTCCGGCAAGATGGACGCCAATAGCGCCTTCCTCGATATCCAGTCCGGCTCCGGCGGCACCGAGGCCCAGGACTGGGCCGAGATGATCCTGCGTATGTACCTGCGCTGGGGTGAGGCCAGTGGTTTTCAGACCGAACTGATCGAAGTCTCGGCGGGTGAAGTGGCGGGCATCAAGAGCGCCACCATCAAGTTCACCGGCGAGTATGCCTTTGGCTGGTTGCGCACCGAGACCGGTGTGCACCGCCTGGTGCGTAAGTCGCCGTTTGATTCGGGTAATCGCCGCCATACCTCATTTGCCTCGGTGTTTGTCTATCCCGAGGTAGACGATACCATCGAAATAGAGATCAACCCGGCCGACCTGCGGGTCGATACCTACCGGGCCAGCGGCGCCGGTGGTCAGCACATCAATAAGACCGACTCGGCGATCCGTATTACCCACGAACCCAGCGGGATCGTGGTACAGTGCCAGAGCCAGCGCTCCCAGCATCAGAACCGTGACCATGCCATGAAGCAGCTCAAGGCCAAGTTGTACGAGATGGAGTTGCAAAAGCAAAATGCCGAGCGCCAGGCTATGGAGGAATCCAAGTCCGATATCGGTTGGGGCAGTCAGATTCGATCCTATGTATTGGATCAATCGCGCATCAAGGACCTGCGCACCGGCGTGGAGACCAGCAATACCCAGGCCGTGCTCGACGGTGATCTGGACAAGTTTATTGAAGCAAGCCTGAAAAGTGGCCTATAACCAGAGTGATTTACTAAATTGGAACAAGTGATGTCAGAAGCCGAAATCGAATTAACCCCCGAAGATGAAAACAAGCTCATCGCCCAGCGCCGTGAAAAGCTCGGTCTGATCCGCGAACAGGGCGTGGCCTTTCCGAATGATTTTCGTCGCAATGTCATAACCGGCGAACTACACGCCGAATACGGTGAAAAAACCAAAGAAGAACTGGAGTCCATGGCGGTACGCGTCAGTGTCGCCGGTCGCATGATGCTCAAACGCGTGATGGGCAAGGCCAGCTTTGCCACCGTGCAGGACATGTCGGGCCGCATTCAGTTTTATGTATTGCGCGATGAATTAGCCGAAGGCTTTTATAACGAACAGTTCAAGAAATGGGATATCGGTGACATCATCGGCGGCGAAGGGGTGTTGATGAAGACCAACACCGGCGAGTTGTCCATCAAGGTGGACAGCATTCGCCTGTTGACCAAGGCCCTGCGTCCCTTACCGGAAAAATTCAAGGGTGTGACGGATCAGGAGATCCGTTATCGTCAGCGTTACCTCGATCTGATCATGAATGACGAATCGCGCCAGACCTTTCTGATGCGCTCACGGATCATCGCGCATATTCGCCAGTTCCTCACCGAACGGGATTTCCTCGAAGTGGAAACCCCCATGATGCAGGTGATCCCGGGCGGCGCCGCGGCCAAGCCCTTTACCACCTATCACAATGCACTGGATATGGATCTGTATCTGCGTATCGCCCCGGAGTTGTATCTGAAACGGCTGGTGGTCGGCGGCTTTGAACGGGTGTTCGAGATCAACCGCAACTTCCGCAACGAAGGCCTGTCGACCCGCCACAATCCTGAATTCACCATGATCGAGTTTTACGAGGCCTATGCCACCTATCACGATTTGATGGATACTACCGAGGCGATGTTGCGCTCTATCGCCGAACAGCTGATCGGCAAAACGCTGATTCCGTATCAGGGTGATGTGTATGACTTTGGCAAGCCTTTCACGCGCATGACGGTGAAGGATTCTATCCTGCACTATAACCCCGACATCACCGCTGACCAATTGAACGACCTGGACAAGGCACGGGCCATTGCCAAGCGCATGGAGATCCAGCTTAAGGATTCCTATGGCCTGGGCAAGATCCAGATCGAGATCTTTGAAAAGACCGTTGAACACCGACTGATGGACCCGACCTTTATCACCGCCTATCCGACCGAGGTTTCACCCCTGGCACGATGCAATGACGAAGACCCTTTTGTCACCGACCGGTTTGAATTCTTCGTTGGTGGACGTGAGATCGCCAACGGCTTCTCGGAGCTGAATGACGCCGAGGATCAGGCCGAACGCTTCCGCAAGCAGGTGGAAGACAAGGACGCCGGTGATGAAGAGGCGATGTTCTTTGATGAGGACTATGTCACCGCCCTGGAGCACGGCATGCCGCCGACGGCGGGCGAGGGGATCGGTATCGATCGCCTGGTGATGTTGTTTACCGATTCACCTTCAATCCGCGATGTGCTGCTGTTTCCGCACATGCGGCCTTCAATTTAAAGAAAAGATTTTCACCACGAAGACGCGAAGACGCGAAGAC
>JAHEDB010000455.1 GCA_024641465.1 Chromatiales bacterium
TCTGCCCAATATTTGTCGATTCTGCATATTGATATTAGTCAAGACGGACAGATTGTGCTGTCAGGGGCATCTGATACCACTGTAGGGCTTCACTTACAGGCTGGAATGATTCGTTTAGTCTGGTCGGGATGACTGCTTAATGAGTCTGACCAAATGAGCCAGTTCCTGTTCCAGCTCATGTCGGCGGACCTCCAGATACCGGCGCAACTTACGCTTGCGAATAAACAGAAAAAATACCCTGATATTTTCCAATATTCGACGCCGCTCATTACGTAGCATGATGGCCGCCGACGCCGATGGAATCAGGCTAAGGCTATAGAATAAAACGACTTTTTCTGAAAAAAACCCTGCAACATAGACCGTTTGTGCTGTCCAGAAAATGACAAACAGAAACAAACCAATCACCATCTTAGCGGTATCGTATTGGTCCACCCCCTTTGACACCTTTGTTGCCAGCCATCGGGTCAGTATAAAGGGAGCATAGGAATTGAGAATTCCCCATAATCCCAATGGCAGAATCAGCAATATAATCGCTAGGCTACGCAGGACAAAACGGGTCACCAGGGTGGGCCGATATTTGACGGTCAGGTGATAATCCCGGATATCCCAGTTACGACACATGCGTTCAAAATTCTGCAACCGCCGTTTTATTTCCAACATTTTCTCGGGATAAAGCTCTGTAAGTCTCCTTTCCGCCTGCGCCAGTTTTTTCAATGCACGGAAACGCAACTCCAGACTACGCTGCCGGTATTTTCCGTGGCGCAAGGCAAAAAACCGTTCCAGAGCCTTGATAAAATCCATTTCTTCGTGCGAATCAACATTCAATGTCACACCATCCAGGCCCCGGTAAATAGCCCGTGTTAATCCTTTCACCTGATTGTCTTCTTTCCCCAGAATGAATGCCTCCGTCGCAACTGGCGCACCAAATTTGATAAATACCGTGCTGCGAAAGCGTCCCTTATCTGAGAAATTCAGGCCGACGGGTACGATCAGGGGGACCTGCCTGCCGTCCAGGCTGGCTCCAAGCACTACGCGAGCCGCTCCGGTTTTAAGGGGGCGCAGACTCGGATCAGAGTGGCTTTGTCCCTCAGGAAAAATCAGTAACACCCCTTTTTTATCGAATAAATCATAACAACGGGCAAAGGAGTCGTGGTTTTTTGTTGTATCGGCCCCGGCATCTTGTCTGCGGTATACCGGAACGGCCTGGATGAGTTTCAGGATGGGCCATAAAACAGGGTTTTTAAACAGGCCACTACGGGCCATTGGGTGTATCAGTCGAGTGGAGATAGCCTGTAGCACAACGGCATCGGCCAGGGCATTGGCATGGTTGGCACAGAGCAAAATGGGCGCATCCACCTGGAGGTGCTCTAGTCCAGCTACCTCATAATGACGGTAAAATACCTTCATCACAAGAATACAAAACTGTCTCCAAATCCTTGTAAACACGTTCCTTTCGCCTCCCCCAGCGGTTATACCGCACCATCATCTATAACCGCACAATCACTGTTTATAGTGAGTCCTTCCTGTTCGCATAGTCCTGGCTCAAAATAATATTGACCGTTTCATGCAGTTCAGAATACACCAGCAAGGCAGATTCGTTTTCCAGTTGTAAACGGACATGAGCGACCTTTTGCTCGAGACTATATACCGTTTCCCCATAGTCCGTACCCTCGCTCAGCACAAATTGCTCAATAATTGAGGTCAGAGTGGCCGGTTCCAGCGATTTAATGGGGATAATCATGACTCTCTATGGTAAAACATTTACAACCCACCTTAATACCACAAATAACTAATGGTATTATTTGGCCATCTTGTGATGGAGCCTGTGTTGGAATGGAATAAGACCTTGCTATAATTTTTATATATGTCGATTTTCTAAATAGAGACGAGAACTTAACATTGTATAACCTGACCATAAGCCACAACAATAAACCGGTTGACGAATATATCTTGCGGCAGGAAATTGTCACCATCGGTCGAGGTGGCGAAAATGATATTCAGTTAATCGATACCACGGTCAGTCAGCGGCACGCCCAATTCCTCGTATCAGCGGATTCCCTCTTTATCATCGATATGGACAGTACAAATGGTACCTATGTCAACGGGCAACGCATCACCCGGCATCGTCTGAAAAATGGCGATCAGGTCATGATCGGTCAACATCAGTTAAGCTTCGATGATCTGGATCCATCTGAAGAGGTCGATGAGCAGGAACCGACCCTGCAAATGAGCCGTAATACGATAGAACAAATGCTGTTCCATAGCCAAAATAAACAAGGTTCTTCATCGCCGCCCCCCGACTCCAACAAGGCGATCAACTGGGTCGCTCAGGATCAAAACGGCGTATGGTGGGGATTTGAACAACAGCCCGTGCCAGACTCCGCAGGTTGGGCTAATTTTCAGGACACAATGAAACTCAAACTCAAGCAGGAATCCCCCAATCCCGGGTGGAGAGAAACACTGCATAAGGTTTAAGCGGCGGCTGATTAGTGGTTAGTAGCCGAATTCACCCAACCATTTACCCCGCCGGTAATCGATAGTCAACCACTTGGGAACAAATGGCGCTACGTCGGCAATGTGGAAATCTGTCAAAGGTGGCTCACCGTCACACTCATCCAGACTACAATGGCGTGTCATCACTGGTCTGAACTGCACATATAGATTGTCATCGACACGTTCTGCTAGTGATGTCGATGATACATCGGTGAATATCACGCGTTTGCGAATCA
>JAHEDB010000456.1 GCA_024641465.1 Chromatiales bacterium
GTTTTTTTGCGATGCGAAGGCCGCGAGCCGATATTCATCAGGGCAATTTCCGAGACCGGTGTGGCTTCATAGAAATAATCCAGGAAGCCGGGAGTTTCGTCGGTCAGGGTACGGTAACTGCGCTCACCGAGCTTGGTCAGCTCAGACATGATTTGTTTGAAGTCTTCCCGATCCGGCTCCGGCGGTGTGATGATATTATGACTCGCCTTGAGCAGCCCGGTGATACCCATGGTCAGTTCATACACGGCGGTGGAGGGATTGCCGTATTTATACGACAGTACCTCACCCTGCTCGGTAAATTTGATCTCGCCATGCACCGTGCCGGTCGGTTGTGACAGGATGGACTCACGGGTGGGTCCGCCGCCGCGGCCGATAGTGCCACCGCGGCCGTGGAACAGACGACACTTGATCTGGCGTGATTTGGTCAGGCGGGTAATCTGTTGCTGGGCCATGTACAGATTCCAGCCCGAGGCGAGGATACCGCCATCTTTACACGAGTCTGAATAACCAAGCATCACTTCCTGAGTATTGCCTGAGGCATTGAGTAAACGGGAATAAATATCGTTATCCAGCAGACGGGTCATGACCGGCTCGATGTGCTCCAGGTCGTTGACGGTTTCAAACAGGGGGGAGATACACAGGTTGCAGAACCATTGCTGATCATTTTTGCCTGCCAGGCCAGTGAGCCAGGCGAGGAACATCACTTCCATGACATGGCTGGCCTCATGGGTCATGGAGATGACGTAGTTACCAAAGGCCTTGTGACTGACCTCCTCGCGCATCCTGACCATGACGTTGAACAGTTCCACGGTCTCTTTCGACATTTCATTTAATGTCGAGGTATCAAAGGTTGGTCTGGGTTTGACGATGTATTGTCCCAGCAGATCCAGGCGGGCCTGTTCATCCAGGCTGGCATAGTCAACACCATCCAGTTGCTTTAGCACCTCGCGAACGGTTTCGGTGTGAATGGTGGATTCCTGACGGACATCGAGTTTCATCAGATAAAAGCCAAACGATTCGACCAGGCGGATAAAGTCCTGTAACTCACCATTGGCGACATTGGCATCGCCGTGGCTGATGAGCGAATCCCGAATCAGATACAGGTCGTGCAGTAATTCTTCTTCAGTTTGATAACTACTGCTGTTAACCGCGGGTTTTTCTCCCTCCAGCAGGGCATCGAGACGGCGCAGATTGCGTTTCAGGCGCCAGTTCATCAAATACAGTTTGCGACGGTAGGGTTCCTGATCAAAGTGGTCGTGCTTGTCGGCAAAGGCCTCCGGGATCGCTTTTTCGTCCTGCGCCAGCTTGTCGAGAAAGGCCTTGCTCGGTTGACATAGCTTGATGGACTGGGAGAGCAGGTGACTCAGCCGTCCTGCGCGAATCGCATATTCCTGAATGGCCTCACGGGCCTGCATGCGTACCGCCGTGGCCGTGGTCTCCGGTTTGACAAAGGGGTTGCCATCTCGGTCGCCACCGATCCACGAACCAAAGTGGATAAAACTGGGCACGGTGATGCCGGGCAGGTGTCCATCGGGCTGGCCATAGACGCGATGGATGGCGCGTTCCATGCGGCGGTAAGTCGTGGGTACCGCCCTGAACAGGCTATTGCGAAAATAGAACAGACCATTTTTGACTTCATCAAGTACCTGTAGCTTGCGGGAGCGCACCTCATTGGTCTTATAGAGGATCTGGATATGGCGTTCTAACTGCTCGATAACCGCTTCCCGTTCGAGCTGGCTGATCTGATTGCTGTCGAGCTTTTCACTGATAATGTAGATGCGGCGCAACTCTTCCAGCACCGAACGGCGCTTGGCCTCGGTCGGGTGGGCGGTAATCACCGGGATATAGGCCAGGTGGCGCAGCATCTCCTGTAACTGATTGGAGGTGATGCCCATCTCCTGCATTTCGCGCAGGGTCTCGTCATAGGAGCCGGACCAGTTGGCGCTGGTGCGGGCTTCATTACGCCGACGCTGTTCATGCAACTGGGCTTCCTCGGCGATATTGACCAGACCAAAATAGATACTGAAGGCCCGGATGACGTGGGACAGGGTCTCGGGATCCAGTGACTCGATAAGCTTGACCAGTTGCTGGCGTTTGCGCGGGTTTTCAGCTTTGCGCAGACTGATATGCCCTCTACGCAGGGTTTCCACCGCGGCAAACACGCGTTGGCCGGCGTGATTGAGGAGGGTTTTGCCGAGGATATTGCCAAACAACTTGACGCGGGAGCGCAAGGCCTTGTCCTTGGTCGATTTTACCGTGGGCAAAGTGCGTCGGTAGGGAAGGTGTCTGATTTCCGCGTTCATGATGTCTACTGGATTATTGCAACAGGACGCACATTATACCTGCACGAACCATTGAGATCGCCCCTTGACAATGAAAAAAACAATTAAATCAGTCGGTTCATGTCCCGAGTAAAAGTGTACGGCGTAGGCTTGTGTCGCTAAAAACGTTACAATTCCCGGCAGTGTAGTTATCAAAATAATGCAAAAAGGCTAATCCGATGTCATCCTTGATCAATATGCCGATATGGCAGGCCCTGCAGGCTCACTTTGAGTCGATAGGCGAGATGCATATGCGCGATCTGTTTGCGACAGATCCCCAGCGCTTCGAAAAATTCTCACTCCAGTTTAACGATATCCTGTTTGATTATTCCAAAAACCGGATAAACGACGAGACGCTGCAACTCTTGCTGGAACTGGCCCAAAAAACCGATGTGCCTGGCTGGAT
>JAHEDB010000457.1 GCA_024641465.1 Chromatiales bacterium
TCGCCCAGATAGATTCGCAGGGCCTGAATATCCAGGTCGGATAATCCGGCACGACCGACCGCTGCAAGAATGCGTCCCCAGTTGGGATCGCTGGCAAAGAAGGCCGTCTTGACCAGAGGGGAGTGGGCGATGGTATAGGCCACTTGCAGACATTCGGCTTCGGTGCGTCCCTGCACCACATCAATGGTGATCAGTTTGGTTGCACCCTCGCCATCTATCACCATCGACTTAGCCAGTTCCTCGCACACCTCCTGCACCAGACCGGCAAACTGCCGATAGCCCTCACTCGCGGCATTATCGAGACAGACACCACTCTTGCCGGTCGCCATCAGGATACAGGCGTCATTGGTCGAGGTATCGCCATCGACGGTAATGCGATTGAAAGAATGATCGCTGGCATCGCTCAGACATTGCTGCAACAGTGCTTGCGGTAACTCGGCATCGGTAGCGATATACGCCAACATGGTCGCCATATCAGGGCGAATCATCCCGGAACCCTTAGCGATGCCGGTGATGGTGACAGTCTTGCCGTCCAGTTGCATTTGCCGGGATAGCCCTTTGGGCACCGTGTCGGTCGTCATGATGCCATAGACGGCATCCTGCCAACCCTGTTCGGTCAGTTTACTAACCGCGGCCGGAATGGCCTTCTTAAATTTTTCCAGCTTGAGGGGTTCACCGATCACACCAGTGGAAAACGGTAACACCTGTTCCGGCGTACAACCGGTTTCATCGGCCACCAGCCGACAGCAGTGTCGGCTATCCTGTAAACCCTGCTCACCCGTACCGGCATTGGCATTTCCGGTATTGATCAACAAATAACGCGGCGAGCCAATCCGCAGGTGTTCTCTTGCCACCAACACCGGTGCGGCGCAAAAGGCATTACGAGTGAAGACCGCGGCGGTGCGCGTACCTTCCGCCAGTTCAAATACCACCAGGTCACGACGCTCGACTTTTTTGATACCGGCACAGGTCGTGCCACAGCGAATGCCTGCAACAGGCAACAAGTTTGTCACATCGAGGGATTTATTCATGGGGATGACTCTGTTTTGTCAGGTCAAACGACCGTGACATTGTTTGTATTTCTTGCCGGAACCACACGGGCAGGGTTCATTGCGTCCCACCTTGCGGCCATCCCGCACAAAGGTCTTGCCCTCTTCCTGTTCGGGCTGGTGCAGGGCACCGGCTTCGGCGTGCTGGTATTCCATTTGACTCGTGGCGGATTTTCGGCGTTGTGATTCCATAGCCTCGACATCCTCCTCGCCACGGATCTGTACCCGGCTGAGAATGGTGACGACCTCGTGCTTGATTCGGCCCAGCATATCTGAAAAGAGATCAAAGGACTCGCGCTTGTATTCCTGTTTGGGATTCTTCTGCGCATAACCACGCAGATGGATACCCTGTCGCAGATGATCCATGGTGGCGAGGTGATCTTTCCATTGGTTATCCAGTACCTGTAACATGATCTGCTTTTCAACTAACCGCATCACTTCGGAACCAACCGCATCTTCCTTGTTCTTATGACTGGTCTCTACTTCGCCAAGGATCTTTTCCCGCAGGGGTTCTTCGTGCAGGTTTTTATCTGCATCCAGCCATTTCTGCACCGGCAGTTTCAGCGCCAGTTCCCCTTCCAGGGAGTCTTCCAGACCCGCGATATCCCATTGCTCTTCCAGACTTGCCGGTGGTACAAAGCCATCGATAATGCCGTTGACGACATCTTCGCGAATGGCACGGATGGTATCGGAGATATCATCTTCCGCCATCAATTCATTGCGCTGGCCATAGATCACCTTACGTTGATCATTGGCCACGTCATCGTATTCAAGCAATTGTTTGCGGATATCAAAGTTATGTCCCTCGACCTTGCGCTGGGCATTCTCGATCGCCCGACTGACCCATGGGTGTTCGATGGCCTCGCCTTCCTGCATACCCAGCTTGGTCATGATGGCCGAGATACGCTCCGAGGCAAAGATGCGCATCAGATTATCTTCCATCGCGATATAGAATCGGCTCGAGCCCGGATCACCCTGACGGCCGGAACGGCCGCGTAACTGGTTATCGATACGGCGAGATTCGTGTCGCTCGGTACCGATGATATGTAAGCCGCCGGCATTAATAACCGTCTCATGCCGTTTTTTCCATTCTTCGCGATGGAGTTCAATCGCCCTGTCATCGGGATTATCCAGTGCTGCAATCTCGGATTGCATGTTGCCACCCAATACGATATCCGTACCGCGACCGGCCATGTTGGTGGCGATCGTCACGGCGCCAGGCCGACCGGCCTGGGCGACGATCTCTGCCTCGCGCTGATGCTGCTTGGCATTCAAAACTTCGTGTTTTATTTTCTGCTTCTTCAAAAAGTTGGACAGGAACTCTGATACTTCGATCGAGGTAGTGCCCACCAGCACCGGTTGCTGACGTTTTTGACAATCGATAATATCCTGCAAAACAGCGTTGAATTTTTCCCGCTGGCTCAGATAGACCAGGTCAACCTTATCGTCACGGACCATCGGGCGGTGGGTCGGTATCACGACAACCTCCAGACCGTAGATCTGCTGAAACTCATAGGCCTCGGTATCGGCCGTCCCGGTCATACCGGACAGCTTTTCATACATGCGGAAATAATTCTGGAAGGTGATCGAGGCCAGGGTCTGATTTTCCTGCTGGATAGGCACCCCTTCCTTGGCCTCGACAGCCTGATGCAGACCATCTGACCAACGCCGCC